>DATHLY010000396.1:0-4271 GCA_035487655.1 Rhizomicrobium sp.
GAAAAAACTTTTCGCCATCGGCATGCTGGCGATGCTGCCGCTCGCTGCCTTGGCGCAGCAGCCTGCCGGCGTGCCCCACCCGAGCACCGAAACGCCGTCTTGTGCGCCCTCCATGGGACTCAATTTTGTCTGCGGGCTGGACCAGCCGGAAGATCTGCTGCAGATCGGTTCCAGCAAATGGGTGATCGCCAGCGGGATGGGCGAGCATGGCGGGATCTTTCTGCTCGATACCGATGCCAAGAAGGCGCGGCGGTTCTTCACCGGCGCGTCCAAGCCCGACCTGACGATGTATCCAGACTGTGCCAGCGTACCCGCCAGCCTCAACAGCCACGGCATCGCGCTTCGCCCCGCCAAAATCGGGGGCACCTATACCCTCTATTCCGTCACCCACCAGCCGTTTGAAAGCATCCAGGTCTTTGCGGTGGATGCGCGCGGGGCTGAGCCCGCCATTGGCTGGAGCGGCTGCGTGAAGCTGCCCGCCGATTTTCGCACCAATTCGGTGACCGCCAAATCCGACGGCACAATTCTCGCGAATGTTCAGATGCACGGCAAGCAGCTGGACTTTATCAGTGGCAATATCACCGGCGGCGTATGGGCGTGGAATCCGAAGGACAAATCGCTTCACCTGCTGAAAGGCACCGAACTCGCCGGCAATAACGGCATCGAGATTTCGCCGGACGAGAAGGAAGTCTATATCGCCGTCTCGGGTACCCAGACGGTGGCAATCTACAATCTGGCCGACACCTCCAAGCCCGCGCGCACCATCCGCACGCCCTGGTACAATCTGGACAACATCCATTGGAGCGGTAACCGGCTGATCGCGGCGGGCATGATGTTCGACGAGCCCGCCTGCGGCGGCACGCGCAAGCAGATCCAGGACGCGCATGGCAATATGAGCTGCCATCGCGGTTGGGTGGCGTCCCAGTTGGATCCCAAGGCGATGACCTGGAGGATACTGGCTTATGGCGAACCCAATCCGGCCTTTGGCGGTATCGCCACCGCGCTGGTGATCGGCAAGACCTTGTGGATCAGCTCGTTCCAGATGGACCGGGTTGCGTACCGGCCGCTGCCCGGTTCGCATCCGGAACCACCGCCTCCAGCTTCCTGCACCCCGGCCATGGGGCTGAACTTCGTTTGCGGCATGATCCGGCCCGAGGATCTGCTCCAGATCGGCAGCAGCAAATATGTGGTGTTCGGCGGCTCCGGCCCTAGTGGCGGCATCGGCCTGATCGACACGGTTGCCAAGACGTACCGGCAATTCGATCTCAGCCGCACGCAGCCCAATCTGACGCTTTATCCCGATTGTCCCGCGGTGCCGGATCCCAAAGTGCTGAACGCGCATGGCATTGCCCTCAGACCAACCCGGACCACCGGTCTTTACACGCTCTATACGGTCACCCATGCGCCGTTTGAAAGCATCCAGGTCTTCGCCTTGGATGCGCGCGCCGGCGAACCAACCTTGGCCTGGACCGGTTGCGCGAAACTGCCTTCCGATTTCAAGACCAACAGTGTCACCGCCACCAGCGACGGCACCATCATCGCCAATGTGCAGATGAAGAATGGCGCCAGCCAGGCCGATTATATGGTCGGCAAGATCACCGGCGGAGTCTATGAATGGAAGCCCGCAGACAAGACTTGGCGCTTGTTGCCCGGCACCGAACTGGCAGGCAACAACGGCATCGAGATTTCCCGGGATGAAAAGGAAATCTATGTCGCGGTTTCCGGTGACCAGACCGTCGTTATTTATTCCCTGGCGGACACCTCCAAGCCCGTGCGCACGGCGCACGCCATCTGGTTCAACATCGACAATATTCACTGGAGCGGCGACCGGCTGCTCACGGCGGGCGTGTCGTATGACGAGCCGGCCTGTGGCGGCACGCGCAAAGAGATTGTCGAACGCAAAGGGAATTTGAATTGCCATCGCGGCTGGGTCGCGGCCCAGCTCGATCCCGTCAGCCTGCATTGGACGGTCCTGTCCTATGGCGAAGCGATTCCGGACTTTGGCGGCGAGTCCACCGCCCAGCTGATCGGCGATACGCTGTGGTTGAGTTCGAACAATATGAATCGCGTCGCCTGGCGGCGGCTGCCTGGCGTTAAATAGAACGGGAGGCCGCCATTTTGGCGGCCAAAGATCATGGCCACAACGGGCTTGTTCATCACTTCACCGGCAGAGAAGCCAGATAGGCCGTCAGGTTGACCATGTCGGCGGCGCTCAGCTTGGCCGTGACCGGCTGCATCGGGGCGGCCATTTCGCCATGCCGTGTGCCTTGCTGGAAGTCGTACAATTGCCGCGCCAGATAACTGGGCGAGCGCCCCGCGATGGCGGGTGCTGTATTGTCCACGCCGTGCAGTTCTTCACCATGGCAACTCACGCACGCCAATTTGGCCGCAAGGCGGCGGCCCTTTGCCACCGAGCCCTTCGGCACATAGGCGATGAAACCGGCATGGGGATCGCGCAGCTGTTCGCGGTCCACATTCACCGGGGTTTCGATGACCCGGTCGCCAATCGGTTCTTTGGTTCCGCTTTCATGCGGCAGCCACAGGCCCTCCTGGCTGCGCATTCTGGGAACGGTTTGCGTCTCCACCACACGGATAGGAATGGTGTGGGGCAGGGCGGCGTAATAGGCGCCGGCCTCGGCCATCTCTGCCTCGGTCATTGCCTTGGCGAAATCCACCATCTGCTGGGCATTGTGTTTGCGCGGCTCCGCGCTTTTGCGAAGGTCCGCCTTCATGTCGCGCAATTGGCGCGCAAGATAGTCCGCATTCAATCCGGCAATGCCCGCATTTTGCGGCCGGCCTTTGCCATTGGGATAGTGACAGCCGGCACAGGCGGTGATGCCGCGCGCTGCATCGCCCGCCGCAACCAATTTGGGCATGACGGGATGGTCGCTCGCGTACCAGTCGGCGGGCGGGGTGTGGTTTGCACCGCTGATTTGGCTGCGGGTGAAGTGTCCTTGCGATCCTGGAAGGGAAAACCGCGTGCCGTCGTCGCGCGGCGCGATTGCTTCATTGTCCGGGGTAGGGACGGCATAGGCCCAGTCGGGGTAGGAGGGGCCGGCCGCATGCGCGGTGCTCAGAGCCAATATGCCGGACAACAACAGGACAGTTTTTTTCATGGCGATTCTCCCCCCGTGACAGGCTAGCATGCCCGACACGGCACGCGCGACAGAAGCGGCTGGGAGGGAAGATGAGATTTCAGGCTTTGTTCTTGGCCGTTATTTTGATGTGCGGCAGCGCATGGGCGCAGGAGCGATCCGTCAGCGTAACCGTGGATATGAGCCACAAACTCGGCTCATACAAACCCATCTATGCCTGGTTCGGCTATGACGAAGCCAATTTCACCACGGGCCGCGACGGCAAGAAGCTGCTGCGCGAATTGCGTGATCTGAGCCCGGTACCGGTCCATATCCGCGCCCATCATCTTTTGACCTCGGGCGACGGCGCGCCGGAATTGAAATGGAGCTCGACCAACGTCTATCGCGAGGATACGGGCGGCAAGCCGGTCTACGACTTCACCATCCTGGACGGGATATTCGACGAATATAAAGCCGCCGGCGTTGTGCCTATGGTCGAGCTGGGTTTTATGCCCAAGGACCTCACCAGCGGCACCAACGAATAACAGGTCCACTATCCCGGCCGCACCACGGCGGGCAGTGTGCAGGCGCCGCCAAAGGATTACGCCAAGTGGCAGGAACTGGTGCGTGTGGTAACCGCCCATTTGGTCCAGCGCTACGGCGCCGATACGGTGCGCGGCTGGTATTTCGAAGTGTGGAATGAGCCCGACATCGATTATTGGCACGGCACGCCGGAACAATATTGGGAGCTCTACGATCGCGCGGCGGCTGGCGTGCGTGCCGCGCTGCCGGGCGCCAAGGTCGGCGGACCGGCCTCAACCGGACCGGGCGAAGCCAAGGCCTACAAATTCCTCGACGACTTTTTGACCCATGTGGCAGCCGCCAAGGCACCGCTGGATTTTATCTCCTTTCACGCCAAGGGCCGGCCGCAGATCCAGGAGGTCGAAGTGGTGATGGGGCTGGCCAAGGAATTAAACGATGTAGACAAGGGTTTTGAGATCGTGGCGCGCCACGGCATGAACAGGCTCCCCATCGTCCTGAGCGAGGCCGACCCGGAAGGCTGCGCCGCCTGCTCCATGAAGATCAATCCCGCCAATGCCTATCGCAACGGCACGCTGTATCCGTCCTATACCGCAGCCGCCTATAAGGGACTGTTCGAACTTGCCGACCGGCATAAGGTCAACTTGATCTCCATGT
>DATHLY010000397.1:0-9337 GCA_035487655.1 Rhizomicrobium sp.
GGCTGAATGTCCGCCTTACAGGCGGAAGCGAACCTGGTCTATCCAAAAGCGTTCCATGCGCTTCAAGGTGGTATTGAGGTTTTCCAGATTGTCGGTACCGACATTGCCCACCGCTTCCAGCGAGCCCAGATGGCGGTCGAACAGTTCGCGCAGCATGTCGCGCACCACTTCGCCCTTGCGCGTGAGGCGCACCAGGACCGAGCGGCGGTCGGATTCGGACCGTTCGTGGTGGATGTAACCGCCTTCCACCAGCTTCTTGAGATTGTAGGAGACATTGGAGCCGAGATAGTGCCCGCGGGTGCGCAGCTCACCGGCCGTCAGTTCCTGGTCGCCGACATTGAAAAGGAGCAGCGCCTGGACCGAATTGATCTCGCGCTCGTCGCGGCGATCCAATTCGTCCTTGATCACGTCCAGCAGCTGGCGATGCAGCCGCTCCACGAGATTCAGCGCTTCGAGGTAATGCTTGCGTACCGAAGCGACGTTACCGACCGTCGCCGCGGCCTGAGGTTTGACCATTGCCGTCATCTGAATTTTCCCCGCTTTTCGCGGGGCCCACCTGTTGTTGAGGCCAGACTAGGGTGGATATCTTAAAGACGCGTAAAATGTATAAGCGCGGTAGCTATTCTTTTACACACGCGGCGATTGCATCGGCTTTTGGCAAACAGAATGTGAATGTTTTTGTGAAAATCAAAAGAGTTCCGCGGAACCCAGAGAGGCAAAAAAAGAATCGAGATTGCCGACTCCGGCCAGTGAAGCGGGCTGCCATTTCGGATTCCGGTCCTTGTCCACCAGGGCGGCGCGGACGCCTTCGCGGAAATCGTGGCCATTCAAGACACGCAGCGCCAGGCGAAGTTCCATCGCCAGGCATTGTTTCAGGTTCAGACGGGCGGCTTCGCGCAATTGACGAAACACAAGTTTCAGAGATGTAGGGGAACGCGTGCGGATGACCTGCGCCGTTTCCTGCGCGAAATCGCCGCCGTCGCGGTCCAGCCGTTCCAGGATGGCCTCCACCGAAGCGGCCGAAAAAGTCGTCGCGATGCGCCGGCGATGTTGGTGAAGCGGGCCAGGCGCGACCTTACGTACCAAGGGGGCGATCGCCTCCTCCATGCCTGCGCCTCGCGAAAGACTTTCGATCGCCGTATCGAAATCGGTGCTGGCGACCGCATGGGTCATCAGCCCGGTCGCCAATGCATCGCCGAGCCCGATGCGCGCGCCCGTGAGTGCGAGATACATGCCCATCTCGTCCGGCATGCGCGATAGAAAATGGCTGCTGCCCACATCGGGGATGAAGCCGATGGCGGTTTCGGGCATGGCGAAATCCAGCGAGACGTCGGCCAGGCGATATTTGCCATGCACGGATAAGCCGGCGCCCCCGCCCATGCAGATGCCGTGGATCAGGGCGATAAAGGGTTTGGGATATCCGCCGATCAGGGCATTCATGTGATATTCATCGCGCAGCAAATTGGCGCCGTCGTCGCTTCCGGCCGCCGCCGCCTTCTGCACGGCGCGAATATCACCGCCGGCACAAAAGGCGCGGTCGCCCGCGCCCCGGATCGCCACCGCCTTGATCGTGTCGTCGCCGGCCCAGGCCCTGAGCTGGTGGGCAATGGCCTGGATCATGCCGTGGGTCAGGGCATTCAGGGCCGTGGGCCTGTTCAGGACCAGCAGGCCCAAAGCCCCGTGTTTTTCGCATCTTACATGGGAGTCCATAAGCCAGACTTGCGCAGCAGCGGGCGAATTGGCAAGACAGCCGCCATGAGCAGCTATCCCGCCCTGCGCATGAGGCGCCTGCGCCGTCACGACTGGACCCGGCGTCCGGAGCATCGGGCAGCCGAGCGCAGCGAGGGCGTCGCCCGTGCGACCCTCAAAAAAAACGAGGCGGCGGCCCGATGAGCAGCTATCCGCAAATCAGGATGCGCCGACTCCGCCGCCACGACTGGACCCGCCGCCTCGTAGCGGAGAACACGCTTTCGCCGGCTGACTTGATCTGGCCGGTGTTTGTCATCGAAGGCAAAAACAAGCGCGAAGCGGTGTCCTCCATGCCGGGCGTGGAGCGGTTGTCGGTGGACTTGCTGGCGGCAGCGGCAAAGGAAGCGGCACATCTGGGCATTCCGGTGATCGCGCTCTTTCCCCAGACGCCACCCTCGCTGAAAAGCGAGGACGGGCGCGAGGCGCTCAATCCCGACAATCTGGTGTGCCGCGCGGTGGGCGCCATCAAGTCGGCGGTGCCGGAGATCGGGGTGCTGTGCGATGTGGCGCTGGATCCTTACACGAGCCACGGCCATGACGGCGTGTTGCGCGATGGCCATGTGCACAATGATGCGACCGTGGAAATCCTGGTGCGACAGAGCCTGGTGCAGGTTTCGGCCGGTTGCGACATCATCGCGCCGTCCGACATGATGGACGGACGCATCGGCGCCATCCGCTCGGCGCTCGAGAATGCGGGCCATCACGACACGCTGCTGATGGCCTATGCCGCCAAGTATGCCAGCGCCTTTTACGGCCCGTTCCGCGAGGCGGTGGGCTCGGCCAAATCCCAATCTCTTCAGGGATTAAAGGCCGGCGACAAGCGCACCTATCAGATGGACCCCGCCAATGGCGATGAAGCGCTGCGCGAAGTGGCGCTGGACATCGCCGAAGGTGCCGACATGGTGATGGTCAAACCGGGCATGCCCTATTTGGACCTGGTGTGGCGGGTCAAGGAGCGCTTCGGCGTACCCACCTTTGCTTATCAAGTGTCGGGCGAATATGCGATGCTCCAGGCCGCGTTCGAAAAAGGCTGGCTGGAGCGCGACCGCGCCATCCTGGAATCCCTGATGGCTTTCAAGCGCGCCGGCGCCAGCGGCATTCTCACCTATTTCGCGTTGGAAGCGGCGCGGCTGCTCAAGCGCTGAACTGCCAGGGCTGCGCTTCTATTCCCGTGCCGTCGAGAACAGGCTGCGCAAGATGATCTCCGCCCGGGCCGGAAGGACATGCAGGCCGGAACGCCGCTGGCCCAGGTCGATCACATTCTCCAACACCAGCATGGCCAGGCCATGGATGGCCGACCACACCGCCATCCCAAGCGCGCCGTCGTGCAAGGCATTGCCGATTTCGGTGCTGATGGAGTCGGCCTTGAGACCCAAGGCCGGGAACTGGTCGCGGTTGGGCAGTTGGCCGCCGAACATCAGCCGCGCCAAGGCCGGACGCTGGGCGATAAATCGCATATAGGCGGCGCCGATGGTGGCGATCCGGTCGGACTCGCTTCCCTGCGCCTTGGCGGCTTCCGCAATGGCTTCGCGCAGCTCGTCAAAGCCTTCGATCGAAAGCTCGACCAGCAGCGCTTCGTGGTTGGGAAAATGGCGATAGGGCGCGGCATGGCTGACGCCGGCCTTGCGCGCCACCGCCCTCAAGGTCAGCGCCGAGAGCGATTCCTCTTCCATGATGGAGCGCGCCGCTTCCAGGAGACCATTGCGCAAATCGCCGTGATGATAGCCCCGTGCCGCCGCGCCCCTGGGTATCCCCGTGGGCGCTGTTGTCGAATCCCGCTCATTACTCATAAGCAAACCTCTATGACTTGTTGCCTCTGCGTGCGGTCTCCTGGCGCACAAAAAGGCTGGACGTGTCCCAGCGTTTGCCCCCCAAATTCTCAACCTCGGCATAGAACTGATCGACCAGCGACGTTACAGGCAGGCTGACACCCTGCTTGCGCGCTTCCTCCAGCGCTATGCCCAAATCCTTGCGCATCCATTCCACGGCGAAACCGTGATTGTATTCGCCGGCACTCATGGTCTTGATGCGATTCTCCATCTGCCAGCTTTGCGCCGCGCCCTTGGAAATCACGTCCGTGACCGACTCGATATCCAAACCCGCCGCGCGCATCAGGCTATAGGCTTCCGCCATGCCCTGCACCGTGCCCGCAATGCAGATCTGGTTTGCCATTTTGGTGAGTTGGCCGGAACCCGCCGGCCCCAACCGCTTGGCCAGCTTGGTATAGACCGCCATCACCGGTTCGGCACGGGCATAAGCGGCTTCGCTGCCGCCGCACATGATTCCCAACTTGCCGTTGACGGCACCCGCCTGGCCGCCGGAGACCGGCGCGTCCACGAAATCGAAGCCGCGCTTTTCGGCTTCCACCGCGAGTTCGCGCGCGATCGATGCCGAAGCCGTGGTGTGATCGACAAACAAAGAGCCTTTCTTCATGGCGCCGAATGCGCCCTGCGCGCCCAGCGTCACGTCGCGCAGGTCCGAGTCGCGGCCGACGCAGCAGAAGACGATGTCCTTATCCCTTGCCGCTTCGGCAGGCGTGGCGGCGGTGGACCCGCCATATTCGGCCTGCCACTGCTTGGCCCTGGCGCCATTGCGGTTATAGACGGTCACGTCATAGCCACCCTTGGTCAGGTGACCGGCCATCGGATAGCCCATGACGCCCAGGCCGATGAATGCCACTTTCATTTAGTCCACCACTTCCATCTTAGGGGTTGTGCTGGCCGCAAACGACGGACGTTTCATCAGCCAGATGACGGCAAACACAGGCAGGGAGATCAGGAACATGAAAAGAAAGTCGTTGGCATAGGCCTGCACTTGCGCGCGGTATTCTATGAGAGAATTCAGATTTGCCAACCCAAAAGGTATCTGTGGATTCATCTGCATGGACGGCCCATTGACGCCCAACGCCCGGTTGAAAGGGCTGGCATGGCTGGAAAGCTGGGCATGAATCGTCTGGATCGAACTGGCAAGGATAGAGCTGGTCAATGAAACACCGATTGCCGAGCCGATATTGCGCATCAGATTGGTAAGGCCGGCGCCAGCTGTGCGCAAATGTGGCGAAAGTGTCGCAAAGGCCACCAAGTTCATGGGGACAAAGACCAGCCCCATGCCCACACCCTGAATAAATGTCACCCAGGAAACCGCGGCCACGCTGACGCCTGGGGTCCAATCGGTCATCGCCCAGAGCGACCAAAGCATAAGGCCGGCACCCACGGTCATGACCACACGCGGATCGGCCTTGAGCGTCAGGCGGCCGGCGAACATCATGGCCGCCATCACGCCAAGGCCGCGCGGCACCATCAGGAACCCGGTCTGGGTCACGCTGCGCCCCGACAGGTTCTGCAGATAGGGCGAAATCAGCGCCGAGGAGGCGAGCAAGATCGCACCCATCACGAACATCAGCACCAATCCGCCGACGAAGTTGCGGTCCTTGAAGATCACGCCCGGGATGAAGGTGTTCTTGGATGTCAGCATGTGAACCAGGAAAAGATAGAGCCCGATGCCCGACGCCATCGCCTCGATCACGATCTCAGCCGACGAGAACCAGTCCTTGGTTGTGCCGCGGTCCAGGATCAGCTGCAGTCCCGCCAATCCCACCGCAAAGGCGGTGAAACCGAACCAGTCGAACTTCAGGCTTGAATCCCGCGCGGTATCCTTGAAAAACACCGCCAGCATGGCGCAGGCGGCGATGCCGAACGGCACGTTGATGTAAAACACCCAGCGCCAGCTATAAGCATCGGTCAGGATGCCGCCCAAGGTCGGGCCCAGGATCGGCCCCAGCATCACGCCCATGCCCCAAATCGCCATCACATTGCCGCGTTTCTGGGGCGGATACATGTCCAGCATCACCGCCTGGGACAGCGGGCCCAGCGCCGCGCCGAACACGCCCTGAATCAGCCGGAAGAGCACGATCTGCGACAGGCTGGTGGCCGCGCCGCACAACATGGACGCGAAGGTGAACCCCGCAATGCAGGTGATGAGAAGATTCTTCTTGCCGAAGCGGTCCGCCAGCCATCCCACCGGCGCCGTCATGATGGCGGCGGCGATGACATAACTGGTAAGGACCCAGGTGATCTGGTCGCGGCTGGCGGACAACTCGCCCTGCATGTAAGGCAAGGCGACATTGGCGATGGTCGTGTCCAGCGCCTGCATCAAGACCCCGGCCATGCTGCCGATCAGCACCGCCCATTCCGCGACTTTTGAATCGTACACATGGGCAGCATGGGGGACATGATGCTGGGACATGCGCGCTTACAGCCCGCCGAACAGCCGGGAGAAGCGGCGCTTGCCGGTGTCGATGGCGATCACCGTGCTCATGCCCACGCGCAATGGGCGGTCGCATTCGCTTTTGTCGATGGCAACGCGCACTGGAATGCGCTGCACCACCTTGACCCAGTTGCCGCTGGCATTTTCGGCCGGCAGCGCCGAGAAGCTGGTGTCGCTGCCTGCGCTCACACTATCGACATGGCCGTCCCATTTGCAGTCGGGATAGGTGTCCACCGTAATGGAGACCGGATTGCCCTGATGGACATGGGTGAGATCAGTTTCCTTCATGTCGGAGGAAATCCAGGTGTCCTTGCCGATCAAGCCCACCGCGCTTGTGGTGGTGAAGGCCGACATGGCCGAAATCACCAGGGTGCCGGGCTGAAGCGAGTCGACTTCGCCCACCGTGCCGCCAAATGGCGCACGCACCGTGGCATGGTCCAATTGGCGTTGGGCTTCATCCACCGCGGCCTTGGCCTTGAGATAATCGGGGGTCTGCTCCGCCGGCTGATTGGGATTGCCATTCAGCTTGGCGAGTTGCGTGGCCGCGGTTTGCTGCAGCGAGGCGAGCGTCGCCTGGGCGCTTAGGACCGCGGCGCGCTGGGTATCAACCTGCATGGCGGCGATGGCGTTTTGCCTGGCCAGTGCCTCGTAACGGGTATAGGTCTGCCGGTTGACGTTGAGCTGCGCTTGTTGGGCCGCGATTTGACCCACCACGGCGCGATATTGGGCGCGCGTGGACTCCACATCCTGCACCGTTGCGGCCAACGCCGCTTTGGCATTCTGCAGCGCGATCTCAAACGGCTTGGGATCGAGTGTGAAGAGCACATCGCCTTTCTTCACTTGCTGGCCTTCGCGGACATTGACGCTTTGAACCAGGCCAGACACGTCGGTGGAGACCATCAGCTTGTTGGCATGGACATAGGAATCGTCGGAGCTCACATAGCGTCCCCCGGCCAAATAGAAGATTCCGGCGACGGCCAGGAAGATTCCCACGCCCCAGACCATCAGCACGCGGCGCAGCCTCGCCTTGTCGGCCCAAAGCGCCGCCAGCCATCCTTGTTTGGAGGATTGATACGTCGAAACGAGGGCGGACATGTTATTCCCCGGCCTCCGCGATCTTCGCGGGGCTTTCCATGGTGAGCTTGGTCTTCATCTTGAGCAGAGCGTGGGTCACGAGTTCCACCGTCGGCTCGTCCAGATCGGCGGTCACTTCGCGCAAGAGCTCTTCCTTGTAGCGCTGGATCTCCTTGAGGATCGGCTCGGCAGCCGGAAGAAGATGCAGGCGGCGGATGCGGCGGTCCGCAGGATCAAGACGCCGTTCCAAGAACCCCCTCGCCTCCAGCCGGTCCACCAGCCGCCCCACGGTGATGGGCTCGACCTCGCAGAGGCCGGCCATTTCGTTCTGGGTCATGCCCGGCTGACGCGCCAGGCGCGCCAAGATCACGCCTTGGGCGCGGGTCATTCCATAGGTGCGGGCCCAGCGGTCGAAACGTGTCCGCATCAAGCGGGCCACGTCATAGAGTTCCACAAGCATCTCGGTTTTCATGCGGGAGAACATAACGTGCGTTATTATATCTCGCAATAATATAAGCTATGTTATTCTCGCACGCATAGGTCCCATCTTTTCTCATGTTCCCAGAGTAACGCAGGCCGTTCGCAAGGCTGGCCGCCCTGCTCACCCCCCTTTAGCGCGCAGCGCGGTAAGGGGGAGGTGGCCGTAGCAACGCCGTGGCGCGCAGGCGCGAGCCGAGCACCACGGCAAAGTTGCGAAGGCCAGAGGGGGTTCAAAGAAAAAGGCGGCCACAAGGACCGCCTTTTCCAAACTTATTCCGGAATGCTCGGAATCACATTCCCGAGCCTTGGATGCCCTTCCAACCGGCCTCAATCGCCTTCACCGCATTATCCGGCAGCGGCACATAGTCCAGGCTCAGCGCCAGCTGATCGCCCTTTTCCAGGCCCCATTGGAAGAATTTGAGCGCGTCGGAGGTCGCCTTCGGATCCGGCGGATTCTTGTACATCAGCACAAAAGTGGTCGCCGAGATCGGCCAGGACTGGGCGCCCGGTGAATCCAGGAAGAGGACATAGAAGTCGTTCTTTGCGGCACCCACCCAGTCGGCGCTGGCGGCGCCGGCACGGAAGGATTCGACGTTCGGCTCAACCGTCTGGCCGGCCTTGTTGACCATGCGGGTATAAGCGAGGTGGTTTTGCTTGGCATAGGCATATTCGACATAACCGATCGAACCGGAAAGCTGCGCCACATTGCCGGCCACGCCCTCGTTACCCTTGGCGCCGATGCCCGTGGGCCAGTCAATCGCTGTGTCGGCGCCGATATTGTTCTTCCAATCCGCGTTGACGCGGCTCAGATAGGTCGAGAACTGAAAGGTCGTGCCCGAGCCATCGGAACGATGGACCACGCTGATGCTCTTGCCGGGCAGGTTCACACTGGGATTGAGCTTCTTGATCGCCGCATCGTCCCAGCGCGCGATCTTGCCCTGAAAGATGAGGGCCAGGGTCGGACCATCCAGCACCAATTCTCCGGGCTTGACGCCGGGCACATTGACCACCGGCACGATGCCACCAACCACCACGGGAAATTGCGTAAGCCCAAAAGCGGCCAGTTCCTTGGAGGTGAGCGGCTTGTCGGTGGCGCCGAAGGTCACGGTCTTGGCCTTGATCTGCGCAATGCCGCCGCCGGAACCGATCGATTGATAGTTCAGGCCGACGCCCGAACTGCCCTTATAGACCGCCGCCCATTTGGCGACGACGGGGAAGACAAAGCTCGAACCGGCGCCAGTGATATCCGCCAGCGCTGAAGTGGCAGCAAATGCCAATCCCGCCACCGCGCCCATCAGGGCCTTGTAGTTGTTCTTCATGTTTGGTCTCCGTTCAAACGAGGATGATTAGTTGGAATATTGGACGCGCAGGCCGACGACATTGAAGTCTTGGCTGTCGCGGTCCGGAAGCGCCGCGGTGCCCTTGCTGATCTGCACGATGTTGTCATCCAATATCATGCGAACATTACGGTTCAGATACCAATTGACACCCAGCGCCATGATACGTTGCCGGCCGCCATTGATGCCGGCGAGCTGGCTCGGTGATGAAGCCTGGGTTTCATGCCAGCCCAGATCGGTGTCGCTGTAACGCGCGGTCAGTTCCCAGGCACCCCAGCTGCCGCCGTCCAGCGAGAAGGGACGCGACGGAACCAGGGACTGGAATCCCGCCTGGGTTTCCGCAAGGGCCGACGCTATGTAGGTTCCAGCGGTATAGGTCTTGGTTTCCCCGGTCAGGATCCAAGTACCGCCCACCGTCCAGCCGGTAAAGG
>DATHLY010000398.1:0-12121 GCA_035487655.1 Rhizomicrobium sp.
AAAGACCAGTTGGGCGAAGATGTGGAGGTGATCTGCATCAAGGGGTCCGGCTGGGACATGGGCGTGATCGAGCCTGCCGGCTTGCCGGCGGTTCGGCTGGAGCCCCTGCGCAAGCTGCGCAAGCTGGACAAGCTCTCCGACGAGGACATGGTCAACTATCAGCGCATCAACTTGTTGGACAGTTCCGCGCCTAATCCGTCTGTCGAGACCCTGCTGCATGCCTTTCTGCCGCACAAATTCATCGACCATGTCCATTCCACAGCCGTTTTGGCGCTGACCGACCAGCCCGACAACAAGGCGCTGGTTCACGAGGTCTATGGCAACCGCGTCGCCTATGTGCCTTACACCATTCCGGGCTTTGCGCTGGCCAAGTCGGTGGCCGATGTGTTCGACAAGAATCCCAAAGTCGAGGGCCTGGTGCTTTTACAGCACGGCATCTTCACCGTGGGCGACACCGCCCAGCAGGCCTATGGCCGCATGATCGAATTCGTCACCATGGCGGAAGAGCGGCTCACCCGTCAGCGCAAGGCGCTGGCGCAGGCCAAGCTGCCCGGCAATCTCGCGACTGTACCCGAGATCGCACCCATCCTGCGCGGCGCGGTGGCGATCGAGAAGAATGCCAGTGCCGGAACCGCCAAGCGGCAGATCCTGGATTTCCGCACCAATACGCAAATCCTGAATTATGTGAACGGCGCGGAATTGGCGCGCTACAGCCAGGTGGGCGTGGTGACTCCTGATCATACCATCCGAACAAAGAACTGGCCGGTGATCGTGCCTGCGCCGGAAGCCGGCACGCTGGAAGAATGGTCGAAGGACGTGCACGAAGCCGTCGCCGCCTATGTCGCGCGCTATCACCGCTATTTCGAGGAGAACAACGCCAAGAGCGCGGTGAAGAAAAAGGAACTCGATCCTTTGCCGCGCGTGATCCTGGTGCCAGGCGTGGGCATGTTCGGGGTGGGCGGCAGCGCCAAGGATGCGGCCATCGCCGCCGATATTGCCGAGAATGCCATCGCCGTGATCTCAGATGCCGAGGCGATCGGCGAATATCGCAGCATCAGCGAATTCGACATGTTCGAGGTGGAATATTGGTCGCTGGAACAGGCCAAGCTGGGCAAGTCGAATGAAAAGTCGCTGGCCCGCCAGGTGACGGTGATCACCGGCGGCGGTTCCGGCATTGGCGCCGCCACGGCGCGCGCCATGGCGAAAGAAGGCGCGGAAGTCGCCATTCTTGACCGTGACCTGGAGGCGGCCAAGGCCGTGGCCAAGAAGATCGGCGGCAAGGCGCTGGCGGTGGAGTGCGACGTCACCGATCCGCAAAGCGTGCGCAAGGCGTTCGACGCGGTTGTGTCGGCTTTCGGCGGGGTGGACATCGTCGTGTCCAATGCCGGTGCGGCCTGGCAAGGCACGATTGGCAAGGTGGACGACGAGACCTTGCGTAAGTCGTTCGAGTTGAATTTCTGGGCGCACCAGGCAGTGGCGCAACAGGCCACCCGCATCATGCAGGCACAGGGGACGTTCGGCTGCCTCTTGTTCAACACCTCCAAGCAGGCGGTCAATCCGGGCAAGGATTTCGGGCCCTATGGCCTGCCCAAGGCGGCGACGCTGTTCCTGGTCAAGCAGTATGCCTTGGACCATGGCAAGGACGGCATCCGCGCCAATGCGGTCAATGCCGACCGCATCCGTTCGGGCTTGCTGACCGACGAAATGGTGGCGGCGCGGTCCAAGGCGCGCGGGCTTTCCGAGACCGACTATATGGCGGGCAACCTGCTCAAGCGGGAAGTGACGGCGGAAGATGTGGCCGATGCCTTTGTCTATCTCGCCACCGCCTCCAAGACCACGGCAGCGGTGATTACCGTGGACGGGGGCAATATCGAGGCGAGTTTGCGCTGAGCACAACGAGGGCGCGCGTCTTTTGCGCTCTGGGTTCGTCGCGCGTGCTCACGTACCTTCGTACGCTCCGCGCGACGCTCCTGCCCAGATCGCAAAATCCATCGCGCCACGAGCCCGCTTGCGTTAGACTGGCGCTGCGCTAGGCTCTCCCAAAATAATAGGGGGAGGGCATATGCGCTTGCATCATGCTGTTTGCGTCGCATGCGCGTTGGCGGTCGGCGCATGTGCGGGCGGGCCGGCGCCTGTGGCCATGCCACCGCCGCATGATCCCAATGACTATCCCAACCCCTACCATGTGGATGAAGGCTGGGCGAAGCTGGGGCGCAAATTTGGCGGCGTCTCGGCCGTGGATATGGACCCGGACGGCAAGAGCGTGTGGGTGTTCGAGCGTTGCGGCATGCCCGATGACGGCTGCGCCAAGGTCAAAAACCTCGATCCCGTGCTGGAATTCGACTCAACCGGAAAATTGGTGAGGCATTGGGGGGCGGGAAATTTCCTTTATCCGCACGGCATCTTTGTCGGCCGCGATCATCATGTCTGGCTGGTGGAAGGCATCTCCATCAGCAATGTGGTCGCCGATGTGATCCATGAATATACCCAGGACGGCAAGCTGCTGCGGACCATGGGGGAGAGCGGCACCACCGGCGATACGCCCGACCGGTTCAATGGAGTCTCTGACGTTTTGGTGGCGCCGGACGGCAGCATCTTTGTCGCCGACGGCCACAGCAACAAGACCAACAATCGAATCTTGAAGTACGATCGCAACGGCAAGTTCCTGTTGAGCTGGGGCAAGCTGGGCGACAAGCCGGGCGAGTTCAACGCGCCGCATGGCCTGGCCATGGATTCACAAGGCAGGCTCTATGTCGCAGACCGCTCCAACAACCGCATCCAGATTTTCGACCAGCAGGGCAAATTCCTGGCCGAGTGGCGGCAGTTCGGCCGTCCCAGCGGCGTCTTCATCAAAGGCGACATGATCTACGTCGCCGATTCCCTTTCCAGCGCGCAGAACAATCCCGGATTCAAGAACGGCATTCGCTGGGGCCATATCGGCGATGGCAAGGTGATCGGATTCATCCCTTGGGGCGAGTACAACGCTATCGAGGCGGTGGCGGTGGACAATGCCGGCAACATCTATGCCGGCTTCACCAATGTGCCGAATTTCAGGAAGTTCGCGAAGAATTGAACTCCTCTGTCATCCCCGGCGAGCGAGAAGCGGCAGCTTCGAGCGAGGGAAGGGGACCCAGGTGGAAAGACCGGGTCTGATCTATCCACCTGAGTTCCCTTCCCCTCGCGCCGCGTTGCGGCGCTCGGCCGGGAATGACAGTTGGAGCGTGTCAGTTATTAAACCGAAAATGCATCACGTCGCCGTCGGCGACGACATAATCCTTACCCTCCAGGCGGAACTTGCCGGCATCGCGCGCGCCAGCCTCGCCGTTGCCCGCGACATAATCTGGATAGGCGATGGTCTCGGCGCGAATGAAGCCCTGTTCGAAATCGGTATGGATCGCGCCGGCAGCCTGCGGCGCGCGTGAACCTTTGGTCACGGTCCAGGCGCGCGCCTCCTTGGGACCCGCGGTGAAGAACGTCAGCAGCCCCAGCAGGTCATAACCGGCGCGGATCAACCGGTTGAGACCCGGTTCGTCCAGCTCCAGCGAGCTCAAAAAATCCGGCCGGTCCTCGGGCGGCATCTGGGCGATCTCTTCCTCGATCTTGGCGGAAATCACCACGCTTTTGGCGCCTTGCGCCTTGGCCATCTCTTCGGCCTTTTTCGAGATGGCGTTGCCGCTGGCGGCGCTGGCCTCCTCCACATTCAGCACAAAAAGCACCGGCTTGGCCGTCATCAGGCCCAATTGCGAATACGGCCCGCGCTCTTCCGGCGTCAGGTCGGCCAGCCGCGCCGGCTTGCCCTCGCGCAGCAGGGCGAGCGCCTTCATCACCAGTGCCAAGGCCTCCTTGGCTTCCTTCTCGCCGCCCTTGGCTTTCTTCTCCAGGGCGGGCAGCCGCTTCTCCAAACTGTCCAGGTCGGCCAGCATCAATTCGGTTTCCACCGTCTCGGCATCGCCGATGGGATCTATCTTGCCCTCGACATGGGTGATGTCGTCATCCTCGAAACAGCGCAGCACATGCGCCACGGCATCCACTTCGCGGATATTGGCCAGAAACTGGTTGCCCAGCCCTTCGCCCTTGGAGGCGCCGCGCACGAGCCCGGCGATGTCGACAAAGGTGATGCGGGTGGGAATGATTTCGGCCGAGCCCGCGATCTTGGCCAAGGTCTCAAGCCGCGGATCGGGCACCGCCACGTCGCCGACATTGGGCTCAATGGTGCAGAAGGGATAATTGGCCGCCTGCGCCGCCGCCGTCTGGGTGAGGGCATTGAACAGGGTGGACTTGCCGACATTGGGCAGGCCCACGATTCCACACTTGAAACCCATTAATCCGATTCTTTCTTTTTGGAATTGGCGGGCGGCTTGAGCAGCAGTGCCACCTTGCTCATGAAGCCGGCGTCATCGTCCTTGGCCAGCAAGGGCGCCGCTTCCACTATCGCCATCACCAACGGCTTCAGCCAGGCGATGTCATCCTTGCTGAAATTCTGCAGCACATGACCGCTGACCCTGTCCTTTTCGCCGGGATGACCGATGCCCAGCCGCACCCGGCGATAGTCCGGCCCCAGGATGGCGGTGATCGAGCGCAAGCCGTTCTGGCCGGCATCGCCACCGCCCGTCTTCACCTTCAGCTTGCCCGCAGCCAGATCAATCTCGTCATGGACGACGACCAGCGCCTCGAGCGGCAGCTTGAAGTAGCGGAGCGCCGGGCCGACGCTGTCGCCGCTGAGATTCATGTAGGTCTGGGGCCTCAACAGATAGGTCTTGCGGCCGCCCAAGCTGCCTTCGGACAACAGGCCTTCGAACTTCGCTTTCCACGGGCCGAATTTGTAATGGGCGTGCAGCTCGTCCACGACAATGAAGCCGGCATTGTGCCGGTTCTTGGCGTATTGACTGCCAGGATTGCCAAGGCCGGCGATCAGAAGAGGTGTTTCGGCCATGTGCTCCGGCGCCCCCGGCGTTCATACGCTGTCGCTATGAACCGCTCGTAGCTCATGGACTTTTGTCCGTCCATAGCGTCAGCGTATGGACGCTCCTCGCTCCTGGCCGGATGGCCAAATTCCCCTATCCGGGCAAGTTTTACTTCTTGGCCGGAGTGGCAGCTGCCGGCTTGGCGCCAGCGGCAGGCGTGGCGGCGGCACCGGCAGCAGGCGCGGCGGCACCAGCAGCAGGCGCAGCAGCGGCACCTTCGGCGGGTACGGCTTCCACGACCGGTGCGGCGGCGGCAGCGGCGGCTGCGGCAGCGGCGGCGCGCTGCTCTTCGATCACGCTGGTCGGCGCCACGATGGAGCAGATGGTGAAGTCGCGGCCACGGATCACTGGCTTCACACCGCTGGGCAGGGTGAGCGCGTTGATGTGGATGGACTCATTGATGTCCAGCGCGGAGACATCGACTTCGATGGTGTTGGGAATGGCGTCGGCGGGGCAGATCAGGCCGATGGAGTGACGCACGATGTTGAGCACGCCGCCCTTCTTCAGGCCGGGCGACACTTCCTGGCCATTGAAATGCACTGGGATCTCGATCCGCACGGTGGCGCCTTCCGCCAGGCGCATGAAATCGATATGCACGGGACGGTCGCTCACCGGGTCCAGCTGCACTTCACGCGGGAGCACACGGGCCTTCTTGCCGCCAACGTCCAGCATGAACAGGGTGGTGAGGAAATTGCCCGCCTCGATCTGGCGCTCCAGGGCGCGGCCGTCCAGGGCCACGTTCTCGGGTTTGCCGCTGCCGCCATAGACCACACCGGGGACAAGTCCCTTTTGGCGGGCTTGGAAGGCCGGTCCCTTGCCTCTGCCGCTGCGCACTTCCGCCTTAAGTTCCTGAATTTGCGCCATTTTCCTGATCCTTCGCACCCCGGCAGAGCGTTCAGCCCTTCGGAAAGGCGAGGCTTTTAGCCGAACGAGGCTTCGGAAGCAACCAGCCATAAGAGCGGCTTTCCGGCGCAAAAAGCCGTGCTAGCGTGCCTGAAAAGCGGTCCAAGTCAGGGACCGAGATTGAGGGAGATACGGCATGCAGCACGCAATCATGGCAATCCTGGCGGCCGGGGTGGCGGCATGGATCTTCGGCGCCGTTTGGTACGGCATCCTGGGCAAGCCCTATCAGCGCGCGCTGGGGCTGAACCCGGACGACTGCAAGGACAAGAAAATGCCGGTCCTGCCCATGATCGCCGCCTTTGTGGCGGCGCTGGTAATGTCGGCGGTGCTCTACCAGCTTCTGACCAATCTGGGTGTCTTGGGTATCTGGCCTTCGATGGTGGCCGGTTTCACCGTCGGCGTGGGATTTGTGCTGACCACCATCCTGGTCAACAACATGTTCCAGCAGAAGAGCTTCGCACTCACCGTCATCGATGGCGGCCATTGGGTCTTGGCGCTGGTGATTGAAGCCGCGGTGATTTCACTTTTGGCCTGAAGCAATCAGGCTCAAAGAGGTTCAAGTCCCTCGGTGGCTAACACCTTCCTCACCGCCGCGCGCTCCTGCATGCGGCTGCGGTGAGCGCGGGTCAGCGGCATGGCGGCCGAGCCCCCGACGCCGTCCCGCTCCAGCCAACGGGCAAAGACGTACAAATAGCAATCGGCCACAGTGTATTGCTGGCCGCAGACCCACGGCCGTCCGTCGCCCAACCGCTCTTCGATCAGCTTCCACTGTTCCGCCAGGGATGAGGGCACCTTGGCCTTGATATCGGCCATGGCGCTTTCGCTGTCGGCATAGCGATAGCTGCGGAAAAGATGGGCAAAGGTGACGTGGATGGTGGCGGCGAGATAGAGGTTGAAGCTCTGCATCTCGCTGAAAGCGAAGAAATCGCCGTCCGGCTTCAGATGGGCGTCGGGATAAGTTTGTGCCACCCAGCCCAGGATCACCACATTTTCCGTCAGGGTGCCGCGCGGCGTCACCAAAGCCGGCACCCGGCCTTTGGGATTGATCGCCAAATATTCCGGCTTGCGCTGGTCGCCCGCCTTCAGATCCAGACGCACGGGCTCGAATTCCGCCCCGGCTTCGACAAGCGCCAAGTGGGAGGCCAACGAGCAGGCATTGGGTCCGTAGAAAAGTTTCAGCATGGCCGCACCGGGATAGCTAATCGAACAGGCTGGAGACCGAAGCCTCGTTGTTGATCCGCCGCATCGCTTCCCCCAGAAGCGGCGCAATGGTGATGATGCGCAGATTGGGGCAGGTCTTCATCACCGGCGTGACCTCGATGGAGTCCGTCACCACCATGGATTTGAGCTTGGAGTTCTGGATCCGCTCCACGGCCTTGCCCGACAACACGCCATGCGTGGCATAGGCATAGACCTCGGTGGCGCCATTGTTCAAAAGCGCTTCCGCGGCGTTGCACGAGGTGCCGCCGGAATCCACGATGTCGTCGATCAGGATGCAGACGCGGCCTTCGACATCACCGATGATGTTCATCACTTCCGATACTCCGGCCTTTTCGCGGCGCTTGTCGACGATGGCGAGATCGGTGTTGAGGCGCCGCGCCAGCGCACGGGCCCGCACCACGCCGCCCACGTCCGGAGACACGACCATGGGCGACTTGCCGGCGAGATTGTCGGCAATGTCCTTGACGATCACCGGCATGGCGAACAGGTTGTCGGTGGGAATGTCGAAAAAGCCCTGAATCTGGCCGGCATGCAGATCCACCGTCAGCACCCGGTTGGCGCCGGCCTGGGTGATCAGGTTGGCAACCAGCTTGGCGGAAATGGGGGTGCGCGGGCCGACTTTGCGGTCCTGGCGGGCATAGCCGAAATAGGGGATCACGGCGGTGATGCGGCGCGCGCTGGCGCGGCGCAGCGCATCGATCATGATCAGCAGTTCCATCAGATTGTCGTTGGCCGGCGCGCTGGTCGACTGGATCAGGAACATGTCCTCGCCGCGGACATTTTCATGTACCTCGACGAAGATTTCGTCGTCGGGGAAACGGCGCACATCCGCCTTGACCGGCGTCAGCCCCAAATAGGAACTGATATCCGCAACCAGCGTCTTGTTGGAATTGCCGGTGATGAGGCGCATGCCCCGCGATCCGTTCAGATCCGTCATCGCACGCCCTCGACACCCCGTGAAGTTTTAATGACGGGCTTTTAGCGGTTGGGCTTCGCCACCGCAACCAGCGACAGATCTTTCTCGCTCACCCTGTCACCCGGTAAGCACAATGGCGGAGATTTGCCGCCCATAATCGGGCTCGCGGGCATGGGTGGTGCGGCGAAAACTGAAAAAGCCATTTTCCGGCGGATAGGTGCAAATCCCCAGCGGTTCGACCGCCCCAACGCCGGCACTGGTCAGGCGGTGGGCGACATAGCCCGCCAGGTCGAAGCGATAATGGCCTTCCCGGTCCGAAGGCATGAAAAAGCGCCGGTGCCTGAGGCCCAATTCCAGGAATCGGTCGCGAAAATCCCAGGCCACCTCGTAGTTGCTTTGGGAAATGCAGGGTCCAATGGCGGCTCGGATGCGGTCCCGCGAAGCCCCTAGCTTTTCCATGTCATCCAAAGTGGCTTCCACTATGCCGCGCCCATCGCTTCCCAGGGCACCTTTCCAGCCGGCATGGGCGGCGCCAATCACCTGGGCCTTGGGATCAGCCAGCAACACCGGCGCACAGTCGGCGGTAAGAATTCCAAGCGCCAGGCCGGGCGTGGCGGTCACCATGGCATCGCCCTCTGGCCGTTGATTGGAGCCTTCGTGCCGATCTCCGGACAGGGTATGGACGATGGCGCTGTGAACCTGCGACAGGCTGACCAGCTTGGTCTCGGGCGCCAGCGCGGCCGCCACCAAACGGCGATTCTCGGTCACCGCCTTGGAATCGTCGCTGGAGCCGGGGCCGCAATTCAGGGATTCGTACAGACCGCTCGAAACGCCCCCGTCGCGTCCGAAGAAGCCGTGCGCGATGCCGGCCATATCGAGGATTTGTGCCCTCAGCCGCTTCATGGTGGAAATCCCGCAAGGTCACTGACAGAGGAGGGAACAAAGGCGAGCGCCTTGAACAATTTTCCCATCTGGTCGTTGCCGATCAGCCTTTCGGTGGCGGACAAGAGATCGCCGGCGTTTTCGGGGTTGGACTTCATCAATTGCTCGGCGCGTTCGGCGATGCCGATATTGGCAAGCAACATGCCTTGCGTCACCGGTCCGAACACGGCTGCGCCGCCGCGCCGGCCGGCCACGGCCAGGGCGGCAAAATCCACATGGGCGGAAAGATCGTCTTCCCCCGGTTCTGCCAAGGCATCGGCAAAACGGTGTCCGCTCACCGCTTGCAGAGTTTCCGAAAAGCCGCCGGCCTCGACATAGCCATAATCGATGATCAACGCCGCCCCGCCCTTGGCCGCGATGGTGCGGGCAATGTCTTCTGCAAGGGCGCTGGCCGCGGGCGAAGTTTCCCAAACCCCGCCGTTGGGGGCGTTTTCGCGTCCGGCGGGAATGATGGATGGCGGCACCGGCACCGGCGCCAGCGCGAATGTCAGCTCATCATTCAGCACCGTCACCATGCGTTCGCACCAGCCGCGATCGGTTTTCACATATTGTCGCACGGGCAGGGCGTCGAAGAATTCGTTGGCGATCAGAAATAGCGGCCTGTCGCTCAGGCTGTCATCGAATTGCGCCTGCCAGGAAATATCGGCGCCGATTCCGCGCAGCTTGTCGGCCTGGGCCTGTTGCAGCGCGGGGCTCGCCTCGATCAGCACCACCTCCAGATCGGCGAGAAATTCCGGTGCCACCTTGGCGGTGCGCAGAATGTCGGCCATCAAGGTGCCGCGTCCCGGTCCCAATTCCACCAGCCGGGGATTTTTGGGACAGCCCTGGTCGGACCAAGCCTGCACCAGCCACAACCCGATCATCTCGCCGAACATCTGGCTGATTTCCGGCGCGGTGGTGAAATCCCCGCCGGCGCCCAAGGGGTCGCGGGTGGCGTAATAGCCGCACTGAGGATCCAGCAGGCTGATGGTCATGAACTGCGCCACCGACATCGGACCCTGGGCCTCGATCAAGGCTGCGATGCGCGCCTTAAGGGACAAGAAGGAACCTCATGCGGCTTTAGGCTTGCGAGTGGCGATCCAGAACAGGAGGACGGCGGTCAGCCAGACGGGAATGGACAGCGCCATGCCCATGCTGACGGGACCGATGAATTGGGTGTCGGGTTCGCGGAAGAACTCGCAAATGAAGCGGAACGTGCCATAGCCTGCGAAGAATAGCGCAGAAATCAGCCCCGGCCGCTCATGCGCGCGGAAGACGCGCAGCGCGATTTGCAACAGGATAAACAGAACAACCCCCTCCAACGCCGCTTCGTAAAGCTGGCTGGGATGACGGGGCAAAGGCCCGCCGCGGGGAAAGATCATTGCCCAGGGTAGGTTGGTGACCCGGCCCCAGAGTTCGCCATTCACGAAATTGGCCAGCCGGCCAAAGAACAGGCCGATGGGGGCGAAAGCGCAGGCCAGGTCGGCGATCGGCAGCAGTGCAAGCTTGCGGCGGCGGCAGAACAACCAAACCGCAATCACCACACCCAGAAGACCGCCGTGGAAGGACATGCCGCCTTCCCAGGCGGCGAAGATGCGGATGGGGTCGGTGAGGAACGCCAGCGGCAGGCCATCGCAGAATTGGGCATATTCCGGCGTGACGCTGCACAGGATGGTGCCATAAATCAGCACCCAGCCCAGCCGCCCGCCGATAATGACGCCCAGAGTGGCCCACACCACCAAGTCGCCGATATCGTCCTCGGTGGCGGGCAGGCGGCCGTTGAACGGAGGATGCGCCCATAGGCTCTTGTGGCGCAGCACCCGCACCACACCCCACCAGCCCAGCACGATTCCCGCGATATAGGCCAGGGCGTACCAGCGAATGGCCAATGGCCCCAGCTGTATCAGCACGGGATCGATATGGGGAAAGGGTAAGACGACAAGCCTCATGAGCTGTGAGAGGTCAGTGCTTCGTGGCTTGTGTCAAGTGACGGCGGCGGCCATATAGAAAGCCCCAACCAAATGGCAAAGTGGAGGCTTCCATGGCGCAGACCGACAATCCGTTCCTGGACGGCGTGGCAAAGGCCTTCACCGATGCCGCCGGCATGGCCCAGAGCGTTCGGGCCGAGATCGACACCTTTGTGCGCCAGCGCCTGGAGCGGCTGGTGGCCGACATGGATTTTGTACCGCGCGAGGAATTCGAGGCGGTCAAGGCCATGGCCGCCAAGGCCCGTGCCGAGAACGAGTCGCTGGCTGCCCGGATCGCTGCTTTGGAATCCAAATCAGGCACTTAGGAGTCAATTTGGGGAGTCGTTTGGGGATCATTTCCGGGAACTGCCCAGGATGAGTCGCCGGCAATTTTCCCGGTAAATCTCTAAGCCATCCAAAGCTGTGGAATCTTTTCCTTGGAAGGGGATGAGGACTCCCAGACTCTTGTTTTCTCAAAATCTTGTGCCAGTTTGGATCGCAACTGCTTCGTTTTGTGGCCGAAGCGCCTTGGAGTTGCCCAATGACCATCACCCATCTGGACGATGAGCCACTCGATACCCTGCATCCTCTGGATCTTCTGGAACGGGCCGTGGAGGCCAATGGCTGGGCCTTTGAGCGGGCGGGACGAGACGAACTGAATCTGTCGGTGGCCGGGAAATGGAGCGATCATCATTTCAACTTTTCCTGGCGGGAGGACCTGCAATCCCTGCATCTTTCCAGCGCCTTCGATATGCGGATCAGCGAGGGGGTGCGGCGACAGAACGTCGCCGACCTGTTGATGCATGTGAACGCCAAGCTGTGGATCGGCCATTTCGACCTGTGGCCGCAGGACGGAACCATTATTTTCCGCCATGCCATGATTTTCCCGGACGCCGAGACCAGCGCGGCCCAGTGCGAGGCACTGTTGAACCTGGCGCTGGAAGCCTGCGAGCATTACTACCCCGCCTTCCAGTTCGTGCTGTGGGGCGGCAAGACGGCCGAGGAGGCCATGACGGCGGCGGTGCTGGAGTGCGTCGGACAGGCGTGACCATCCTTCTCATCGGTGCTGGGAGAATGGGATCGGCTCTGCTCAAGGGCTGGTTGAACCGCGGTATTGGATCTATCTCGGTGGTTGAGCCCAAGCCATCGGTCGAACTGCGCAAGCTGGCGCGGGCAGGGAAGATCGCACTGTTCGCTGCGCCCTCCCGGGTCCAAGGGAAACCCTCGGT
>DATHLY010000399.1:0-2760 GCA_035487655.1 Rhizomicrobium sp.
GTGGGCGAAAAGTGCAGCGACAACAGCCGCGAGATGGCTTGCGAATTTTCCGCGGTCGCGCCGCTGGCGTCATCCTCGCCGGCATCCACCGGCACGACCACCGCCTTGTGGTTGACCATTACCGTGGTTGTACGAGGCTGGGCCGTCTTGGCCTGTGCGCCGCTGGTCGCGCCGATGGTGGCGACGCCGTAGGTGATGTCGAAGGGTTGCCCGATCTTAAGGGCGCGTGGATCGAAATTCTTGCCCATGGCGACCACGACCGCATTGGCATCCTGCGCCGAGATGCCAACATCCTCCAGCATGCCGGCCAGCGTATCGCCGGCGTCCAAGGTCACGGTGCGGCTTTCCACGCCCGGATTGGGATTGGCATTGTCGGCATTGTCGGCCGCTTCCTGTTGCGGCTCACTGGCCCTGACCAGTTTCATGAAAAGCGCGTAGGGAAGCGAGGAACGTCCCGGCGCCACCATGGGACGGGTCACCGGCATGGTGCCCACCGCCATCCAGGCAATGGCACTCGCCACCAGCGCGGTCATGGTGACGGACACCAACGTCCAGCGACCATCCGTTGTGGCCAGAGCGGCGCTGGCGCCGTTCAGGCGGTGGCGCAGGCGGGCAGTGAAGGATTTCGACTCAAATGCAGGTGTATCGCGGGTCTCGCGGCGGTCGGGACTCAAAGCGGCTCCGTTTTTCTTTGCAAAAAGGCGCAGCGCCCCCGACTTTTGCCACGCGTCTCAGCCCAATTTTTATGCCCGCGCCCCATCCCCGGTGGCCGGTTGTTGCCATATAACCGTCATTAACCCCAATCGGTCAACCAAAAAGTCTTTGTAAGGGATTGTACCTATTGAACTTTAGACAGTTTCCAAAGTTCCTACTTTTCATCGCCCTGGCGTTGCTCGCCTCTTCGCCATGCCTTGCTTGGGGACCACAAGGCCATGAGATCATCGCCGCGATTGCTTTGCGCGAACTCAGCACCTCCGCGCGCAGCCAAGTGGCGCATCTGTTGGGCGGGGCGGTCATGATGGTACATGACTCCAATTGGGCAGATGAAATCCGCGAACAGCGGCGTGACACCGGGCGGTGGCATTTCGTGGACATTCCGCTGAACGCCTCCGGCTATGACGCGCGGCGCGACTGTCGCGATCAGGATTGCGTGGTGGCCCAGATCGAGAATGACCTTCGCATTCTGGCCAATCGCAGGCTGAGCGACTCGGTCCGCGCCGAGGCGCTGCGCTTCCTGATCCACTTCGTCGCCGACGTGCATCAGCCGCTGCATGCGGAAGACAATGACGACAAGGGCGGCAATGATGTCAGGGTTTATCTTGGGCGCAAGCGTGCCAGCCTTCATCGTGTCTGGGACAGCGATGTCGTCGACGCGCTGGGGCCTGACGCTGACGCCGTGACGGATATCGTAGAACATTCCATTACGCCCGCGCAGCGCAAGGCCTGGGCGGGAGGAACGCCGGCGCAATGGGCCAATGAGGCGCATGCCATCGCGCGCGATCAAATCTATCCGCCGCTGAGGGACCGGCGCGAATTGCAGCTGCCACGCGATTATGCCCGGCGCGAAGCAGCCATCACACAAATGCAATTCGCCAAGGCAGGCGTGCGCCTGGCTTGGCTGCTGAACACCGCGTTGAAGTGAGTATTTTGCCGCGCGGCCGCTCGCTTTGGCTCGCGGCGTTCGTCGCTCGAAATGGTCCGCTGGACCATTTCGTTCGCCTTCGGCGAACCGCTCCTCACTTATTCAGCCCCGAGGATGGTGTTGCGTACGACCGGATAGATCTGTGATTGCCAGCGGGTGCCGGAAAAGACGCCATAGTGGCCCGCGCCCGCTTGAACATAGTGCTTCTTGCGGAAAGGCTTGACGCTGGAGAGCAGGTCCTGCGCCGCCATGGTCTGTCCCAGGCCGCAGATATCGTCGCGCTCGCCTTCCACCGTCAACAGCGATGTCTTGCGGATGGCGCGCGGATCCACCTTCCGGTTGCGATAGGTAAACACGCCGCGCGCCAGGTGATGTTCCTGGAATACCTTGCACACCGTTTCCAGATAGAATTCGGCCGGAAGGTCGGCGACCGAAAAATACTCGTCATAGAAACTGCGGTTGGCGTCGGCCTTGGCGATCTCGCCCTTCAAGATGTGGTCGAACAGGTCCATATGGGCGCGCACATGACGCGCCAGGTTCATCGTCATGAAGGCCGAAAGCTGCAGGAATCCGGGATAGACGCGGCGATGGGCGCCGGCATAGCGACGTGGCACGGTGGTGATCAAATTCTGCTCGAACCATTCGGTGGGATGCTCGTTGGCGAGCAGATTCACCCGGGTGGGATTGATGGAGGTGTCGACCGGTCCGGCCATCAGGACCAGGCTTCTGGGTGTGGCGGGATGACTGTCTTCCGCCATCAGAGCCGTGGTCGCCAGCATGGACGGGCAGGGCTGGCAAACCGCCACGCCGTGCGCGCCCGGACCAATATGGGCGAAAAATGCCGTCAGGTGATCGATATATTCGTCAGTGCCGAAGCGCCCCTCGGTGAGCGGCACATCGCGGCCGCTTTTCCAGTCGGTGATATAGACATCGTGATCCGCCAGCAGGGTCTGGGCGGTACCCCGCAGCAAGGTGGGAAAATGCCCCGCCATGGGTGCGGCCAGCAGCACGCGGGGCTGCACGGGGTCGCCCGCTTTGCGGAAATGCACCAGATTGCCGAACGGCATATCGAGCGCGATCTCCTCGCTGATGGCCACCAGCTCGCCGTCAACGGCGAT
>DATHLY010000400.1:0-4974 GCA_035487655.1 Rhizomicrobium sp.
GTCCCATTTCAGCCATTGTGCGGCGCCTCCTGAGCCAGGAGACGTTCGATGAAATGCTTTTTCTATTCCTCTGTTGCCTTGGTCGCGTTGATTGCGCCTGCCTTCGCGCAAACCAATGACGAGAATGTGGTGGTCAGCGCCACCCGCATTCCGACACCGGTCGCCGAGATCGCCAGCAGCGTGACGGTTATCACCGCCGCTGATATCGAGGCCCGCCAGCAGCGTTCGCTGCCCGATGTGCTGCGCAGCGTGCCGGGGGTGAATATCGTGCAGAGCGGCGGGGCAGGGGGGCAGACCTCGCTGTTTATTCGCGGCACCAATTCCAACCACACCAAGGTGCTTCTGGACGGAATCGACATCTCCGATCCCTCCACCGCCAATGGTGTCGCTGATCTTTCCAAATTGCTGACGGGTGACATTGCGAAAGTGGAAGTGCTGCGCGGGCCGCAAGGCGCGCTCTACGGCTCCGACGCAATCGGTGGGGTGGTCAATATCATCACCCAAAGCGGCGAGGGGCCGATGAAGATCACCGCCGATGCCGAAGGCGGCAGCTTCGACACCTTCAACCAGCGCGGCTCGGTGTCTGGCTCGGAAGGAGATTTCCGTTATGCCGCCACGGTGCAGCATTTCCTTTCCGGCGCCACGCCGGTGACGCCGCTCAAACTGCTGCGGCCGGGCGAAAAGCGAAATGATGATTTCTACGACAATGTTTCGGCCACCACCAAGCTGGGCTATCAGGTCAGCGACGATTTCGATCTGGGCTTGGTCGGGCGCTACACCAACAGCCTGGGCAAGATCACCGGCGATGCGTTCGATTTCGCCACCTTTGCGTCCTTTCCATCACCGACACGGACCAGGATCGAGACATTGCAATATGAGACGCGCGGCACCGCGCATCTGATTTTGTGGGATGGCAGGCTGGACCAGACATTGGGGTTGGCTTACGGCCACAGCATCCTCGCCACCCAGGACCCTGACAATGGCAACGGCCGCCAGATCGGCGACCGCATCAAGCTGGATTGGCAGGGCAATATCCGCGTGATGGATGGCCACACCCTGGTGCTCGGGGCGGAAACGGCGCGAGATGCGCTCCACCCCGGTGTTGCCTTCGGTTTCCCATCGCCTTTGTCGCGCGGCATCACCACCAATGCCGGCTTCGCCGAGCTGCAATCGGATTTTGGCATGGGCCTCTATGACAGCGTGTCGGTTCGCTATGATGACAACAGCCGTTTTGGCGACCGCACGACCTGGCGCGTCGCGCCCGCCTGGGTGATTGGCAATACCAAACTGAAAGCCAGTGCCGGCACCGGCTTCAAGGCGCCGGCCTTGCAACAGCTTTATGGCACCTTTGGCGGCAATGCTTTTCTCAAGTCGGAAACCAGCTTCGGCTACGATGTGGGCGTGGAGCAGTCGCTTTTCGACGGCGCGGTGACCGGCGGCGTTACCTGGTTCCAGAACAACATCAGGAATCTGATCGTGTCGGGACCGGCGCCCGGCTTCAGGCTGATGAATGTGGGTCGCGCCCGCACCGATGGAGTGGAAAGTTTCATCGCCTGGAAGGCGCTGGACACGCTCACCCTGCGCGCCGATTACACCTATACCGATGCGCTGGACGCCGGAGCGAAACTGGCCTTGCTGCGGCGGCCGCGCCACAAGGCCAGCGTCAATGCCGATTGGCAGGCGAGCGACGATCTGAGCCTCGATGCCACACTGTTGTATGTGGGACCGCAGATTGACGGCAATCGCGATTTCTCCGTGCCCAGGCTGAAGATGCCGGATCACGTCACACTGGATCTGGCGGCGAGCTACCGGCTGACCGGGAAATGGAGTCTGTTCGGCCGGATTGAGAACCTGACCGATACCGATTACCAAAGTCCGGACGGTTTCTTGCGGCCCCGCATTGGCGCCTATGCCGGGATCAAGCTAAATCTCTGAGAGCGTAGGCGAGAGCCGGAGCGATAGAAAAAGCATGAAGTGGAGAATGATCGCGGCTGCCGTCCTGCTCCTTTCGTTGGAGCCTGCGGCAGCCGCACCTCACCGCATCATGTCTTTGAAGGTTTGCACCGACGAATTGCTGCTCGATCTGGTTCCGTCATCGCGCATTGCCTCGGTCACGTTCTTGTCACGCGAAAAAGCGGGACTGAAATTCTGGCCGCAGGCTGTCACCATTCCAACCAATCACGGCACGGCCGAGGAAATCCTCAACCTGCATCCAGACCTCATCCTCACCGATCCCTTCATGGCGCCGTCCTTGCGGCCGCTGCTGGCCAAGACCGGCGCCAGGATCGTGGAAGTGCCGCCGGCCGAGAATTTCGATCAGATTCGAAGCGTCACCCGCCTGGTCGCCAAAGCGGTGGGCGAGGAAGCGCGCGGTGAAGACCTGATCGCCAAGATGGATGCCGACCTCAACACGCTCAAGGCGCGCCGTCCCAGAAAGCCGCTGACGGTCGCAGGTTGGGGCACGGGCGGCTTGGTCCCTGGCACTGCCGGTCTATTTGACGCCATGCTGACAGCGGCGGGCGCGCGCAATGTCGAGCGCGGCGCGTTTGGCTATTACGATGTCGAAAGCTTGATCAACGCCTCTCCCGATGTGCTGGTCTATGGCGATACCTATAGCGGCACGACAAGCTTGCGAATGGACCAGGACCAGCATCCGGCCCTGCTCAAGCGTTATGCCGGCCGGCGCATCACCTACTCGGCGCTGTATGGCTGCGGCGTGCCGGAAAGCGCACGCATCGCGCGGGAATTGCAGGATGCGTTGCTGAAAGTGCGGCAGCAATGAAGATCAACCTTCCGCTCCTTGTCCTTATCGTCATCGCCTTCGCCGTCTCGCTGTTGGCGGGCCGGGTATGGCTGCCGCCGGCGTCGCTGGTTTCATCGCCGGACTCGCTGGCCGGCCTCATTCTCTACGACATCCGCTTGCCGCGCACGGTGCTGGCGCTGATCACGGGCGGCGTGCTGGGGCTATCGGGCGCGGTGCTTCAGGGCTTCACCCGCAACCCCCTGGCGGAACCCGCCTTGCTGGGCGTCTCCAGCGGCGCAGCGTTGGGCGCGGTGATCGCCATCTATTTCGGCTTCGCAACTCTTTCGCCCGTCGCGGGTCCGCTGTCGGGAATGGTGGGCGCGGTGCTGGCCTGCGCCCTGACCTTCGCGCTCGGACGCAATGGTACCGTGGCCTTGGTGTTGGCGGGCGCGGCGGTGTCCAGCCTGACGGCGGCGGGTATCGCGCTGGCGCTGAACTTCGCACCCAATCCTTATGCGGCCTATGAGATCATGACCTGGCTTTTGGGATCGCTGGCTGACAAAAGTTGGACCCAGGTTGTGTTGGTACTGCCTTTTGCGATCGCCGGATGCGGGCTTCTCGCATTCACAGGTCGCGCCTTGGATGCGTTGTCCTTGGGTGAAATCCAGGCGGAGGGCCTGGGCATCAACCTGGCCAATTTGGCGGCGCTGGTGGTGGCAGGCACCGCGCTCAGCGTAGGGGCCATCACCTCGGTCACCGGCGCCATCGGCTTTATCGGGCTGGTGGCGCCACATCTGGTGCGTCCGCTTGTGGGTTATGAGCCGCGGCGGGTGCTGCTGCCGGCGGCGCTGGCGGGCGCGCTGCTCCTGTTGTGCGCCGACATCGCCGCGCGCCTGGTTCACACCAATCCCGAACTGAGATTGGGCGTGTTCACCAGCCTCTTGGGCACGCCCTTCTTCTTCTGGCTTGTGGTGCGCATTCGCAAGGTGGCGCCATGACCTTGCTTGCGGCCGAAAATGTCACGGTGAAGTGTGGCGGCAAAACCATCCTCGGCAATGTTTCCTTCCAGGCTTGTGCGGGGGAGTTCGTCGCCGTGCTGGGGCCCAATGGCGCGGGCAAGTCCACTTTGTTGAGGGTGCTGGCCGGATTGATGAAGCCATCCGGCGGACAGGTGATGCTGGGCGTGAAAAAATTGTCCGCCTATTCCAGGCGCCAACTCGCTGCCCAGCGCGCCTACCTGCCGCAGAATCCGCATTTGGAATGGCCGATTTCAGTGGAGCGGCTGGTGGCCTTGGGCCTTACCGCGAGACTGCCCGCCACCGGCGGGCTGCCCGAGAATTTTGCGCCCGCCATCACCCGCGCGCTGGGACAGTGTGATCTTGCCGACAAGCGCGAACAGCCTGCGACGACCTTGTCGGGTGGCGAATTCGCCCGCGCCATGCTGGCCCGCGCCATTGTTAGCGAACCCCGCCTGCTGATTGTGGATGAACCGATCACCGGGCTGGATCCCAAACATGCCATACAGTCCATGCAGCTTCTGTCGGATATCGCGCGCGGCGGCACTTTGGTGGTTGCTTCGCTGCATGATCTGACCTTGGCTTCGCGCTATCCCAGCAGGGTCATCATACTTGTGGATGGCACCCCCATCGGCGACGTCCAATCGCTCACAGAAGAACTTGTCCACAGGGCGTTCGGCGTGAAAGTCCTGGCGACCGGGCAGGGGGATTCGCGGGCATTAACAATTTTGTCCACAAGCGAAAAATCCGACCTGTCAGCAGAAAAGCCCGCTTGACGGACTCGGGCAAATCACCACCACATATAGGCGCTGGGGGTTCTCAGCACTGTCACATCTAGGGGGTAAGGGGGGAGCCTGGTGAGTCCCAGTGGGGATTCCGCCATCGCCTTTCCGCCCTCTCAAAGGCACGAATTCAGGGGGCTTAGGCATGTCCGCACTTGGTAAGCTTGTTCTAGAAGGCGATTTCGATCGCGACGGCCAGATGGTCGTGCAGACGCCGGCGGAACGGGTGATCGAACGGTCGGTGGTTGTGACCCGCACCGTCAGCGAATCACCGGCTAAAGCACCTGCAGCCAAAGCCGCTGCCCAAGACCAAGCCAAGCATCATGGCCAGCCACCTCTCCCGTATCCGCTGGCGCCGCGTCCCAAGCCGTCCGATCTCACCCTGGACCGGTCGCGCGACGATCTGTTGACGCCCTTCGGCAAGGCGACGCTC
>DATHLY010000401.1:0-7044 GCA_035487655.1 Rhizomicrobium sp.
GGTCATCATTGTGCTCTTGCCCTTTGTAGTGATTGCCGTCAGCCAAGCATTTGATTATCTCTCACGCAGGATGTGATTGGCGCAATCCAGACAGGATGCGGGCTCTTCAGAAATTACGAAGATGGGTCCTTCAGCTTAAGAAGGGCCGCACGCGCTTTCTGTCCATCAGTAACACCATCAGGATATCCATTTCTGGAAACGGAATAGGTGAGACGATTCACGGGCAATATTGTGGCTGGCGCATGGTAGAGCTCTGGCTCATGTTGACTGCGCGCACGCTCAGAAAAGCGAGATCGTCGTCTTTAAGAAATTGGATACGGTCAGCGATCGGCCCAAGCAGCTGAATATGGAACTGCATCGCCAAAATAAAGGCCGGCGGATGGCTATTTCGCCGTGATCTGTCCCGGGTCTTGAAGAAATATCTCGGGCTGGCCGCGGAACGTGGCTATCCTTCCGGACATCTCAACCATCTTTCCGTTCAGCGAGGAGAGATACTGAAATTTTGTCCTGTTCCAGCGGCTGATGTATCCGACGAGAGGCGCGCTTTCGCCTTGGCCATCAAGATCGATATAGACTTCGCCGGAGCGCATGAAGGTGAGGGCGGCCCGGCCGCTCACGGTGGCGTTTTCGCCGATATACCCGACCGCATCCCAGCTGGCGATCGGATCGGCCAGCGCCGGTCTGGCGGACAGGCCCGCGGAGAACAGTACGAGACTTATCAACGTCTTGACCAGCGTCATCCTTGGACCCGCGCTGTGAACGGGGACAAATCTAGCACAAAAACGGCAGCAGGTGCCGGGCGAGTCGCAGTGGAAATAGCGATTCATGGCTGCGGTCGCTGTGGACTCCGGGGGCTGCCGGAGTCACGCTGCTCAGGCGTAAGGCTTGGGAGGGCTCTATGAAATTGGCGGGATACATCGTGATTTTTGCCGGGTTGGCAGCCTTGGCCAGTGCTGCCGATGCGCGGCAGGTTTATGTGCCTGGTTTCTATCGGCCCAATGGGGTCTGGGTCGCGCCGCACTATCGCACGGTTCCCGACGGGACTGAATACGATGGCACGGTCTACCCCAATGGCACGGTCTACCCCAATGTGAATCCCTATGACGGGCAAGCGGTGCCGCATCCCTATCCCTATGGGGCCTATCCCTATCAGGCACCCTATTATCAGAATTATCAGGCTCCCTATGGCGCCCCGCCGGCGTCCGTACCGCCTGTTCCGTATTACGGCGCGCCATAACGGCCAGGGCTTGCTTTTTGTGCATGGACAGCGCCCGGCGCTGGCTTGCCGCCGGGCGCTGCACGCAGCAAACTTCCCTCGCATCGGAAATAACCGAACAAGGAGGGTCCGATGAAGATGCGCGGCATCACGGCGATAGCGCTTTTGTGTGTATGCCCTGCGGTGGCGGATGCCCGGCTTGCCATCTCCGGCAATGACGGCAAACAGCTCCAGGCGGGTGAGGACGGCGCCGTCACGCCCGATAGCGTCAGTGTGATCGATCTGAACACCTATCCGCCCAAGGTGATCGGCCAGGTTCAGGTGCCGGCCGCCATGATCGGCCCGCCCGAGGCGGTGGTCGTGAGCCGGGACGAAAGCTTCGCCATCGTGACGGCCGCCCAAAAAATCAACCCGGCCGATCCCATGCATCCGTTGGACAACGGCCAGGTTTCGGTGATCGATCTCAGCCAGCCGTCCAAGCCGCGCGTGCTTGGGACGGTGCAATCCGGCGCCGGCGCCAGCGGCGTTACCATGAACCGGGCACAGAATTTGGTGCTCGTGGCCGCGAAGATGGAAGACGCAGTTATCGTCTTGCGCCTTTCCGGACGAAAACTCACGCCGGCCGGCCGCGTCGATCTGGGCAAGGGTGCGGCGCCCACCGATGTGGTCTTTGCCCCGGATGGCCGTCATGCTTATGCGGTGGCCTGGGGGGCCAACAAGATCATGGAGCTCGCCGTGGACGGCGCGAAAGTGACGCTGACCGGCCAGGATGTGGCGACCGGCAAGATACCTTACGGCGCAGCGGTGACGCCGGACAGCAACTGGCTGATCAACACCAATCTCGGCGGCGCGTTGCAAGGCGAAGACCGCACCGGCACATTGAGTATCGTGGATTTGAAGTCTCATCGCTTGGCGCTGTCCGTGCCGGTGGGGCGTACGCCCGAGCATGTGACCCTGTCGCCGGACGGCAAATATGCGGCGGTGGTGCTGGCCAATGGCGCCGCCAACACCAAATCCGATCCCAAATACAATCAAGTCACCGGCATCTTGAAAATCATTGCCGTCGGACCGGGAACACTAACCGAAGTGGCCCATGCCGACAGTTGCCATTGGGCGCAGGGGGCGACCTTCAGCCAGGACGGCAAACTGGTCCTCCAGCAATGTGCCGCCGAACGGCAGATTCTGGTCTATCACTTTGACGGCCAGAGCCTGGTTCAGGACAAGGATGCCGCGCTTAAATTTGAGTCCCGACCCGGCGCTGTGGCTACCGGGATGAGCCGCTGAACACGCTTCAGTAGGTCGTACGGCCTCCGGATGTGTCCAAGGTGCTGGCGGTGGTGAAGGAGCACTCCTCGCTGGCCAGCCAGCACACTGCCGCGGCGATCTCCGCCGCCGTCCCCAGCCGGCCCATCGGAATCCGGGAACGCATATAGTCGATATGGCTCTGCGGCACGCCTTTCAGAATCGGGCTTTCAAACGTTGCCGGCGTCACCGCATTGACGATGACACCCTTGGTCGCGAGCTCCTTGCCCAGCGATTTGGTGAAGCCCAGTACCGCGGCTTTGGCAGCGGAATAGGAACTGGCATTCGGGTTGCCCTCTTTGCCGGCCACCGATGAAATATTGACGATCCGGCCATAGCCCCTCTCCACCATCACGGGCGCGATAAAGCGGCAGCAATAGAACAGGCCATTGACGTTGACATCCATCACCTTCAGCCAGCTCTCGATCGGATAGCCGATGACGGTATGGGTGGCGCCGGTAATGCCGGCGCTGTTGATCAGAATATCGATCTTGCCCAGTGTCCTTTGCGCTTCGTTCGCGGCCGCCTCGACCGCCTTGGGGTCGCTGACGTCCAATGCGATGGTGTGCGCCGCGCCGCTTTCTTTTCGCGCCTCGGCCAAAGTGTCGGAACTCTGGTCCCACAGAGAGACCGTGCCGCCCTCGGCCACAATGCGCTTGGCCGCCTCCAGGCCGAGACCGGATGCGCCACCGGTAATGACCGCGGCGCGGCCTTGAAAACGTCCTGCATAAATCATGAACTTGTCCTTACTCTGAATGACGCCGGTTATAGCGGCAAAATCCCAATGTTGCGCCGCAATATCCTCATAAGATATGCGGCGGCGCGCCGCGATGGTGATAGCTCAATCAACTGTCTAAAGTGCGCGCCGCCAGCGCCCGCCAATGAGGCGCGACTGCGATCCCCAGGAAGGGTGGACGGAAGGTGGAGGAATGAACCGTAGGAGATTTTTTGGTCTTTCGGTAGCTGCCGGCGGCTTGCTGGCGGCTCGGCAGGCTTGCGCCCAGCCCGGCGGCCCGGCCTATGCCGGCATCCCCAAATTGGAGTCCCAAACGCTCCTTTCCCAGCAACAGCAATTCCGGATCGGCTATACCACAAATACCCGCGGCGGCTGGGAAGGTAGCCCCTTTGTCGGCATCTCCGAAGGCCGGGAAGTCGGTTTCCGCTATTTCGAAATCTTCGGCTCGTCCTTCTGCGCCACGCCGGACGGGCTGGAGCCCGCACTTCATGACACTCAGAAGATGAAAAGCTGGGAAAACGGCTATAGCTGGAAATATCCCGCCGGTCCCCGCGCCAAGCGCGAGGTTTATTATCCTGACCGTTGGGAGGCCTTGCAGCACCGCATGTATGAGATCGGCGCTCAGTTCACCGCCATCACCGGCGGGGCGTCGGACGGCAGCGTCGCCTTCCACGATCCCGCCCAGCGCCAGGCGGTCGTGGACAATCACTTCAATATGACCCGCTTCTCGCGCCGCTTCGGCTGCGACCATCAAAAGACCAACACCGGCCCGCGCAAACAGCCCAATGGCACGCCGCTGGAAGACCTGAAGGAGATTGCCAAGACCTGCGATCTATTGGGCAAGCGCATTCGCGAAGAGCTGGGCATGAAATTCGGCGTCCATGCCCATCTGGGCAGCCAAATCCAGAATGAGCATGAGACCATGTTTCTGATGGAGAATACGCGCCCGGAAAATGTGGGTTTTGTGCTGGATACGGGGCACATCACCATGGCAGGGATGGACCCGGTGGCGCTTGCCAAAAAGCTTGGCCCTCGCGTGATCGAATTCCATTTCAAGGATACCAAGAAACAAGACCGGGGCGGCACCAAGAGCGTTCCCAAGCCTGACCGCGACATGATGAACGATCCGTACTTTTATCCGATGGGCGAGGGCGGCGTGGACTTTCCCGCCATTGTTGCCTATCTCAAATCCATCAATTGGCGCGGGCATTTGAATGTCGAGCTGGACACCTCGCCCTGGCGGCCGCCAAAGGAAAGCGCGGCGCTAACCGCCAGCTATATCCGCAACACCCTGAAGATAGAGTTGTAAGAATCCATCATGACCAAGAGCAGTTTTCCTCTTCCGCAGGATTGGCGGGACGCCGTGCTGGTTGGCCGCATTGATCTGGGTGAAGGCCCGACGCCGGTCGTCGTCAAGGAGGGACGGGTTTTTGATGTCAGCAGGACGGCACCCACGGTTTCCGCTCTGCTGGAGACGTGGCGGGGCGTGCCGCAAGGAAGGGACCTCGGCGATATCAACGACCTGGGCCTTGAAACTGCCTGGTCGAATGGGGCCGCGCCCAAGATCAAGTTGCTGGCACCCGTGGATCTGCAATGCGTGAAGGCGGCGGGCGTCACTTTCGCCGTGTCCGCGATTGAGCGCGTGATCGAGGAGCGCGCCAAGGGCATTCCCGGCGCCGCCCAGGCGATCCGCGAGCAACTGGCTTCGCGCATTGGCACCGACATTCGCAAGGTTGTGCCCGGCTCGGCGGAAGCTCAAAAGCTGAAAGAGGCGCTGATCGCCGACGGGCTCTGGTCGCAATATCTGGAAGTGGCCATCGGACCCGATGCCGAGGTCTTCACCAAGGCGCCGCCTATGTCGTCTGTCGGCTGGGGCGACTTCATCGGCGTGCGCACTCAGTCCACCTGGAACAACCCCGAACCGGAAATCGTGGTGGTTGTGGACAGGAACGGCAAGGCCGTGGGCGCCACGCTAGGCAATGACGTGAACCTGCGCGACTACGAAGGACGCAGCGCGCTTTTGCTAGGCAAGGCCAAGGACAACAACGCCGCCAGCGCGCTTGGTCCCTTCATTCGCATGTTCGACGACAAGTTCACCATGGACGATGTGCGCGGCGCCGTGATCGAGCTTGAGATCGTGGGCGCCGACAATTACCGGCTGGAAGGCACGTCCACCATGGCCGAGATCAGCCGCGATCCGCTGGAGCTGGTGAAGCAGACCATCAGCGAGCATCAATATCCGGATGGATTTGTTCTATTCCTCGGCACGCTGTTCGCGCCGACCCAGGACCGTGACGTCAAGGGTTCCGGTTTCACCCATAAGGAAGGCGATGTGGTCCGGATCTCCACCCCGAAATTGGGTGTACTGGAAAACCGCGTCACGACCTCCAAAGCCGCGCCGCCGTGGAATTTTGGCATCTCCGACCTGATGAAAAACCTTGTCCGGCGCGGGCTTTTGAACGTCTAGGCTGGTGCTCGCGACCCATACCCCCACGGCGCCTCTGGGATGCAGTTCCGGAGTTGGCCAAAGGGTTGGAATGTCTTGGCCAAACCCTTAAATACACCCGACCCGATTTTCCCCCCGTTTTCAGGAGAGATTTGATGACCGAGACCTTGACCCATTTCATCGGCGGCAAGCAGATTTCCGCCCCCGGCGCGCTCGAAAGCCTCAATCCCTCCAATACTGGTGAAGTCATCGCCAAGTTTCCCGATGGCGGCGCCGAAGACGTCAACAAGGCGGTGGAAGCCGCACGGACAGCCTTTCCGGGCTGGGCGGGCGCTACGCCGGAGGTCCGCGCCGACCTGTTGGACAAGATCGGCAACATGATCCTGGAACGCAAGGATGCGCTGGGCAAGCTGCTCGCCAGTGAGGAAGGCAAGACCCTTCCAGAGGCCACCGGCGAATCCGCACGTGCCGGACGCATCTTCAAATACTTCGCCGGCGAGGCGCTGCGCCGCCACGGCCAGAACCTGGAGTCGGTGCGCCCGGGCGTGGAAATTCAGACCTATCGCGAAGCCGTCGGCGTCTATGGCCTGATCACGCCCTGGAATTTCCCCATCGCCATTCCCGCCTGGAAGATTGCGCCCGCGCTGGCTTTCGGCAACACCGTGGTGCTCAAGGCCGCCAATCCCACGCCCGCCACGGCGCATGCGCTGGCCTCCATCATCCAGGAAGCCGGCGCGCCAGCCGGCATTTTCAACATGGTGTTGGGCCGCGGCATTGTGGGCGATGCGCTTTCCAAGCATCCCGATGTCAATGCCATCTCCTTCACCGGCTCCCAGACGGTGGGCGCCAAGGTGGCGCAAGCCGCGGTGGCGCACATGGCGCGGGTCCAATTGGAAATGGGCGGCAAGAATCCACTTCTGGTGATGGACGATGCGGAATTCGACCGCGCCGTGCAGATCGCTGTGGACGGCGGCTATTTCGCCACAGGCCAGCGCTGCACCGCCTCCAGCCGCGTGTTCGTGCAGGAAGGCATCTATGACAAATTCATCGCTGCGGTGGCGGAACGCGCCAAGACGCTGAAGGTGGGCAATGCGCTGGATCCTTCCACCCAGATGGGTCCCGCCGTCACCGATACCCAACTCGCGGGCAACTTGAAATATGTCGACATCGCGCTCAAGGAAGGCGGGCGGCTGCTCGCCGGCGGTCCGGAGCCACTGAAACTGGCGACCCCCGGTCATTATATGTCGCCCACTCTGATCGTGGACACCAAGCCCACCGACACCATCAATCAGGAAGAAGTATTCGGACCCGTGGTTTCGGTGGTCAAGATCAAGAACTATGACG
>DATHLY010000402.1:0-4243 GCA_035487655.1 Rhizomicrobium sp.
ATTGCCCGAGCCCGCAGCCGAATTTTGGGCCATGCAGCGCGAGGTCGTCGCGCAAAACATAGAGCAAGGGAGTCTCGAGATCGCCGAGATTGATTGCGCGGTCGTGGCCGTTCACGTGCAGGATGAGATCGGTCATGTCGCTTCAGCCTTTATGGGTTGGCGATGCAACATCGTAAGACACTGGAAGATGCCATGATGGAGGCCAGGCATTCAAGTGCGGCTCTGGAAGGCGGCCGTGTACCGCGTCAAATCGGATTGGCCGGGAAACGTGAAAAAAGTTCCTCCACCACCCGGACCGCCCCCTCGGCTTCCGCGCGGTCTGGAATCTCATTGCTGTTGTTCCAGCTTTTGGCGAATTGCCCCGGACCGATGGCGATCACCATGACCCCGTCGCTCTTGGACCGGCACTCTACGTTGCGGTAGGTCAGGCCGTAATTGACTTCCGGCTGTGGGATCAGCCATTCGGTCTGGCCGCGCACCGGCACCATCGCCTTGTCTTTCCACCAGTCATGCGCCGCATAGCCGGGACAGTTGATGATGATCTTTTCGGGCAGGTGCGCCAGTTCGGCAGGGGAATGAAAATCGCGGATCACAATCTTGCCGCCGGCGCCGAAGAATTCGCTGACCAACAGGTGACCATATTCGCTGAAGTTGAAGAACATTTTGGTGGTGCGAGTGGCGTATCCTACCGGAAAGGGATTGATGTCTGGGGTCAGCACCTCGGGCTTGGCGTCCAGGTCGCTGGCCCTGTTGCCCATGTTGTAGAATTCTGGCCGCGTTTGGCCGTTGGCCATGGGCGGCAGCGGCGGCGGCGGCGCATCGAATGGCGTGTCGGAGAGAGTATAGTGATCGCTCCAGGCGATGGGGTTGCCGGCCATGCCCATATACGGCCGGAAGTTCTTCCACGAAATGCGGACCATATGCTCCCATATGTCGCCGAGATTGGCAGGCGCTTCGGAGGCCAGCGCCACCGTCCCCGGGCCCCACACGCCATTGGCGCGATAGGAGCGCGTGCGGGGAAGCAATTCGCGGGTGTAGATAGTCACCTGGGCGCCGGCCCTTTGGGCCACCACGGCCGAGGTGAGGCCGATGATGCCGCTGCCGATCACCGCGATCTTTTTAGGACTGAAGGACATCGCCTTCTGCACCTGCAGGTCGGCCGAGCCCCAGGACAGGCACCAGCCGCTGCCGTAATGCCCGTAATTGTGCAACACCGTGGCATCGCCTATTTGCTCGACGCCGAGATTGGGACCTTTGGTGCGGAACGGCCGCAGGCAGGACTTCATGTCATAGATGCGGTCGATGTGGGCCCGAATCGGCGCCAGCCTTGGTGGCCGATCCATTAGCGGCGCGCGGGCGGGTTGCGCATTTGCGGTCTGCGCCCCCAATCCCACCAGGCCGAGCGACTTCAAAAGATGCCGGCGATCCATGGTTCGCACCCCGGTTCGAACGTCCGGGCAAGACAGTGCATCCTTGGCTTCAACTCGTCCAGGTCGGGGGCCGAAAAAATGATTGTTTTTTCAGAAGCCTAGCTCAAGGGGCGGCTTGAGCCGGCAGGCCCAGCCCGCCTCATCAGTGGGCTCAATATTCTAAGAGGCCTTATGGACTTCGGCTTGGCGGAGGATCAGGCTTCGCGAGTCGAAGCATTGGGCTCGTGATCCGAACCACTCTCCGCCTGTGCTTGACGAGAAGCGAGGTCTACAGCCGATGGCAGGTCGGCAATGCATTAAGAAATGGAGTTTGGCATGAAGAAGAGATCGCTTCACCCCCTTATGCTTTCAGTGCTCATGCTTGCGTCCATTGGAGGGACGCTTGCGGCCAGCCCGGCGCTGGCCCAGCAGGCGCCGGCAAAATGGAAGCCGAGATTGGAATCGATCATCGTGTCGGCGACGCCTACCAGGAACTGGCATGCGATTTTGTCGGCTTCGCATCTTGGGTCGGCCTTTGTCGTCTCGGCGTCGATCCCGGTTCCCTATTCCGATCTCGATCTTGCGCAAGAGCCGGGCGCGACCGAACTGGGCAGGCGCATCCAAGTCGCTGCCCACCTGGTTTGCCTGGAACTCGACATCAAATACCCGCCTTCGCAATATCCGATCGTCGAGGGCTATGAAGGTTATGATTGCGCGCGCATCGCGGCCAATGATGGCATGACTCGCGCGAATTTGCTGATCGCCAACGCCAAACCGTAGGCGGGGCCGCGCATAGTAAGGGTAAGGGAATTGTGAAGTTCGCGTTTGCTGCGATTCTGGGGGCGTTTGTGCTGGCGGGATGCCAGGAGAAACTGACTCTGGAGGAAGCGCAGGCCCAATGCGCGAAAGAGGGCGGCTTTTTGGTCATCATCTACACGCAGCAAATAACAACTTCGGGCGCGGGTCCACAAATCGCGAGCCCCGGAAACTGTGTCGCGTCCAGCAAGTTCGATATTGCCTCACCGGCGCCCAACGCGCCTGCGCCGGCGCCGGCGAATGAGAGCAAGTTGGGACCAGATTGAACCTGCCTTCACGCTTCGCGATACTCAGGATCCCTTCATCCGCAGTTTCGCCGCCTTGGCGCATTCGCTCAGAACGGTAAAATAGCGCTGTACGCCATCCGCACCGACCACAAAGGGACTGACCTCCCCCGGCTTCCTTTGCCAGCGGCTGCGGATCCAGGCCAGATCGTACATAGAATGGTTGGACAGAACGATGGTGGCGCCGGCCGCCTTGGCTGCAGCGGCGAATTTCTGCGCCGAATTGATGTAAGTATTGAAACGCTCCGGACTGCGCGGGAAATTGAACCCCATCCCGCCGGAATAGGCCACCTGCAGCGTCTTGCCATTGTCTTTCACCGGAAACAGCATGGACAGCGTGCCCAGCGTGTGGCCGGGCGTTAGGAAAACAGTGACAGTCTCTTCTCCCAAGGTCACTTTCTGACCGTCACTCGCCACCATGTCGCGCTTGGGCACGCCGCCCGGCATGTCGTTCGCCTTGATGATGGACTCCCAGTCGGGCGCGCCCATGATGACACGCGCGCCATATCTGTCCTGCAGCATTTTGGCGCCCTCGTCATGGTCGCCATGACCATGGCTGATGATCACATATTTGATGGTGGCTGCATCGAGGCCGAGCTTTTTGAGGCCATCCACGATTTCGGTTTCAGCGGCATAATTGTACATCGTGTCGATCAGGATAATCCCGGCGCTGGTCTTGATCGCCCAGGCGGAATTGATCTTGGTGCCGACCCAATAGACATTGTCGAACACCTTGGCGGGCTCGGCATACCAGCTCTCGCGGGGAGGAATGGTCCTGGGCCTTCCGGTATTGCCCGCGCGAGCCGCGGCGGCGGGGTCCGATCCATCGGAAGGCTGGATGCAGAGGACTTCCAAAGTGCCGGGAAAATCCAGCCCGGCTGCCTTCTGGGCCGCAAGCACATGCGCGTCCACACCATCGGCCTGCGGGGCCGCGTCCGCGCTCATCAGGCCAAAGCCTGCCGCCATCAACAGTGCCGCTCCCAAACGCATTTTCATGATTGTCCTCTCCCTTTGCCCGCCGCATCACGATGATTTGGGGTAGCTCTCCTGTCAACGAGACACAACAAAGCGCGTGTTCCAAGATGTTCCGGCCTGGCGAACACTCTCCACACTCGTCGGCGCCGCCGGTGCAGCCGTCTACTTATTGGCGATCTTTACCTCGTCGCCGTTCTGGAGGGCATCGGTTGGATTGTCGATGATGCGGTCTTTTGGGGAGATGCCGCTTGCCACATCCACGGCCGCGCCCATGTCGCGGGCGATGACGATGGTCTTGAGCTTGACGCGGTTGTTGGCATCCACGGTCGCCACCTGCATGCCTTCGTCGCGGAACATCAGGGCGGTGGCCGGTATGCGGATGCCGTTGGCGCCCGCCGGCAGCGGGAACTTCACTTCGGCATAGGCGCCGGGCTGTACAACGCTATCGGCATTGTCCAATCCGAACTGCACCAGCACCGTGCCGGTGGCACTGGCCACAGCACCGGCGCTGCCCACCAGATGCGCTTGGAAAACCCGGCCCGGATATTGCGGCACGGTGAAGCTCACCGTCATGCCGGGGCGGATGTAAGAGGCATAATTCTGCGGCACCCGGATATAGAGACGCAGCTTGCTCTGATCGGTGACGGTGAACAGCGGCGTGGTGCTGCTCACGGTGCCTGCGTTCACCAGGTTGCCGACATCCACCGCCCGGCTGGTGACGGTGCCGTCGAACGGCGCGATGATACGGGTATAGGCGAG
>DATHLY010000403.1:0-2961 GCA_035487655.1 Rhizomicrobium sp.
CAGAGTCTGGTCCCAGGCATCCATCTGCGCGAATTCTTGGGCGTAGGCGCCCGCCACGATGTTCAATCCGGCGCGGCCATTGCTGATGTGATCCAGGGTGGCAATCATCTTGGCCGCCACGGCGGGATTGTGCAGGATGGCATGCAAGGTTGCCCAGACCTTGACCCTTTTGGTCACGGCGGCGATGCCCGCCATCATGGTCAGCGCTTCCAAGCTTGTGCCCCAATGGGACGTCGCCCCGCCGAAGCCGCGCCACTTGCCCATCGCCATCACGAAGTCGAAGCCTTCTTGCTCGGCGACCAACGCGGCGTCGCGATTCTGAAGCCAGCCGCCATCCAATGGCGGTGTAGCCGTGGAGACGATCCAGCCACCGTTTGCGACTGGAAGGAAGACGCCGAACTCTTTCACGCGCGCCTCGTATGCGGCGGCCGCATCAGCAGGGCTGCCAGCAGAACCATCGCCACCAGGATGGCCAGCGCGACAAAGAAAGGCGTGAAGCTTCCGGTCCGGTCACGGGTAACCCCGGCGAGCGTAGGCGCAATCGCTCCCACCGTGGAAATCAGATTGACCGCGGAATAGAGCTCCAGATAAGGACCGCGCCCGAAATAATCCAGCAAGAGGATGGTGGCGGCAAAAAGTGTGAGGCCATAACCGATGCCGACTCCGGCGGCATAGACCAGCATCATGGGCATATCACGCGCCACACCCAAGGCCAGAATGCCCGTCACCAGACAGGTGAGCGACACGCAAAGCAGCGTCTTGGCGCTGACCAAACGGGTCAGGATGCCGCCTGCCAGGCGGGCGCTGGAATTCACCAGGGCCTCGACGCTCATCATGCTGCCCGCGATAGCAATGGCCACGCCATGCTGAGTCAGGTGCGCCACCGAGACCGAACTGGCGGTGATGCCGCAAAACTGAAAAGCGGAGAAGGCGATGGCGATGATCCAGAATTGCGGTGTCTGAAGGGCAGCCCGGAAAGTCCAGCCTTCGGTCGAAATCTCCGGGTCGCTGTCCACGCCGCTGCCGACAGCGGATTTTGCATCCACCGCGAGGGCCGCGACAATACCGATAATCGCGATCAGCACCCCCATCACCAGCCAATAGCTGCGCCAGTTGCCGGTCGCGTCGATGACAAATGTGTAGACAAGCGGTCCGGCCACGCCGCCAAGTCCGCCCAGGGTGAAGAACAGTCCGATCGCGAACGAGGGTCGCGCAAACAGCCGCGACAGTAGATAGGTGGCCGGCACCGAATCCAGCAGGGTGAACCCCAAGCCCGCCAGCGACGCTCCGACAAAATAGCCCAATAGGCCGCCGGTCTGCGCCAGACACAGAAAGGCCAGCCCCATCACCACGCATCCGCAAAGGAGTGTCGCGCGCACGCCGAAGCGGCGGATCAAGGTGGCGGGTACCGCACTGGTGATGCCGCAGAAAAAGCCCAGCAAGGTGAATCCGAAACCCGCCCCAGTCCAGTTCCAGCCGAGATCCTTGACCATCGCGGGCAACACCATGCCCAAACTGCCGAAGGTGGCCGCCGTGATGATGAAGTAGAGCGCGCTCATCAGGGCCAGGGTCAGCCAGGCGCGGCCGCCACGCTCCATCCCAGTCATGGTCCCTTATCGGCTTTCCAGCGTGCGTTTGATCTCGGCGGGAAAATCGCCCAGAACCTTCAGCATCTCGGCGCGCGCGCGCTCGACATTTCGGCTGGCGAGCGCATCGGCGAGCGTGCGGTGCTCGTTGAGGGCCGCCATCCCGTCGCTGGGATCGGGGCCGCGCATGGCATAAAGCCAGTAGCGCGCGGTCTGGTGATGCAGACTGACCACCATCTTGGCCAAGGTGCGGTTGCCGCTGGCGGCCGCCACCGCGACATGGAACGCCTCATCCATAGCGGCCAGCGCCGCCTGGTCATTGTCTTCCACGGCCGCTTCGCCATCGTCCAAGGTGGCGCGAATGGCAGCTATCTCTTTATCGCCGGCATGTGCGGCGGCGAGGCCCGCGCAATGTACCTCGATCAGGCAACGCGCTTCGAAGGCCTCCCGCGCGCCGACAATGTCCAATGGCGCCACCGAAGTGCCGACCCGGGCGCGGCGTATCACCAAACCTTCCAGCGCGAGCCGCGCCAGAGCCTCGCGGATGCCCGCCAGCCCGCCGCCATAGCGCCGCGCCAGCGCGTTCTCATCCAGCTGTTCGCCGGGGGCAAGCGTGCCAATAATGATGTCCACCAGGATTCGCTGGTAGAGGCGCGACTTCAGGAGCCGCGGCGACCATTCGTCGAGCCTTGGAGTGACGTCCTTTTCACGGGGACTTGCCATGGCGCACCCTTTCGGGTGGGGACAATGGGGATCGAGCCCCTTAAAGACAAGAGGCAGCCCCGTCTCCCCTGGCGCGCGCGGAGCGCGCTGCTGGGGGAAGTGCCCGTGCCCGCGAGAGCGAGCAAAGGGCGGAGGGGGTAATTAGACGAAGTCGATCTCAAAAACATAGCCGGCGCTGGGACTTCCGGTGCCCTCAAAGCCCGGCGGTCCCACGCCCGCGTCGCAGGAAATCAACTTGCCATTGTGCATGTCGAGCCCATGCGCGTCGGCGGTTCCCTCCAGGAATTCCGCGGTCTCCAGCAATTCCCCTGTCCCGGCATCGTATTTCATCAGGCCGCAGGTGGTGGTGTGATGCAACTTGCCGTTTTGCATCACATAGCGGTTGATATCGGAACTGCCGGTCACCATCCAGATCGCTCCGCCGGGATGGCTGTCGTCCCAGGCGATGCCATGCCAGCGCGCGGTGGTGATGGGGATCATGAATTCCGGGGTCCAGCTTTTGGGATCCACCCGCAAAATCCCCTTGATGCGGTTGGCCACGATCCAGAGCTTGCCCTCATGCCACATCAAGCCATGACAGCCGCCGCCATTATTGGCCGGCCCCAGTGGAATCTGGCGATGACTGACCAGACGTGAATCCATGTCGACTTCG
>DATHLY010000404.1:0-3462 GCA_035487655.1 Rhizomicrobium sp.
CGGCTTCACCACATCGCTGGCCGCGCCCAGGCTGCCGTCCGGCTTGATCGGGATCACCGAATAGCTGCCGCCGGTGTAATTGGCGACAAGCAGGAATTTGCCCGACGGATGGATGCTGACATAGCAGGGAATGGAGCCGCCGGAATCCACCACATTGAGTTGCTTCAGCGCGCCGGTGGAGGCGTTCACCGCATAGGCCGTGACCGACCCGTTCTTGTTGGGGCCGTAGGTGGCGATTTCATTCACGGCGTACAGGAATTTGTGATCGGCCGAGAGCGTGATCCAGGACGGCGATAAGGACTTGACCATCAGCCGGAGATGGGAGGGCGCGCCCGTCGTCTCGTCAATGTCGGCAAGATAGATGCCTTCGCCATTGCCGCCACCGCGCGTGGCCGCGGGATCCTTGGTGTAAGTGCCGATATAGGCGCGCGCGGCAAAAGCGGCATGGACCGATCCCAGGATCAGGGCGGCTGTGGCGACAGTGGTGAGGAATTTCATGCGTCTCTCCTTTATTTTTGGCCTTGAATCTTTGGCCTTAATTGTCCGGCAGCGCGAAAACAAAGATCGCATTGCCGTTGTTGGGATGATGGATGCCGGGCATCAGGGTGGTCGGCTTGCCCACCGGGCTGCCGCCGCCAAGGCCGCTTTCGATGGCGATATATTGCTTGCCGTCCACCGCAAAGCTGACGATATGGCCCTGGGCGCTGGTGGGAAGCCGGGTCTGCCACAGAGTCCTGCCGGTTGCGGTCTCAAAGGCGCGCACCCGGCGGTCGAAGTCACCGACAAATCCCACGCCGCCATCGGTTGTCAGCACGCCGGTCAGGAATGGCGCCTTCTGCTGGAAGCTCCACAAGGCTTTCATGGTCGTGGTGTTGTAGGCGGCAAGCTTGCCCAGATTGCCGTCGGTGCCCGGCATCTCGAACAACCGCTGCGAGCCTGCATCGCCACCGACGCCAATCTTCTTTTCCATCGGTTCGGCGCGCATCAAGACACAGCTTTGATGCAACGGGATCACCATCAAGTCGGTCTTGGGATCGTAGCTGGTGGCCGGCCAGTCATGTCCGCCCGCCGGGCCCGGACAGGAAGATATCCATTCGCCGATCTTGGAATCCTGCACATCCTTGCGATAGGTCGGGATGCCCGTCTTGGGATCGATCTTATCGAAGACATTTTGGAACACGGTCTGGGCACTGTCTTCATACTGGCCGGTGACGCGGTTCAGCTTCCACAGGATGCCCACCTTGCCGATCGTCAGCACATCCTTGCTGGCGCCGTGATCCACAAGTACGCGCTCGAACACTTCGTCCAGGTCGAAATTCTCGCCGGGCGCATGGCTGTAGTACCATTTCAACTTGCCGGTATCGGGGTCCAGCGCCAGGGTCGAATTGGCGTAGAGCGTCGCGCCCGCGCCTGAGCCACGGCTGGCGCGCGTCCATGGTTTGGACTGGGCCGTGCCCCAATAGGTCGTGTTCAAGTCCGGGTCGTAGGTGCCGGCGATCCAAGTCTCGGCGCCCTGACGGAATTCATCGGGCAAGTTGTTCCAGGTATCGCCGCCCGGTTCACCCTTCAGCGCAATCGTCTTGAAGCGCCAGGCCACCTTGCCGGTATTGACGTCATAGGCACTGATAAAGCAGTGCTTGGTCTCATAACGGTTGCAGTAAGTGAGACCCACCAGCACCTTGCCATGGATGGCGATGGCGCCGCCGGTGTTGCTGTAACCTTCCTTCGCGTCCTCGATCACCGACTGCCAGACGATTTTTCCGGTCTTGGCGTCCAGCCCATAGAGTTTGGCGTCCGTGGTGGGCACAAACACCTTGTCGCCATAGAGCGCAAGGCTGCGGGTGGCGCCATAGGCGCGCGTCGGCGCGGGCCCGATACGGTTCTCCCAGATCAGTTCACCCGTCTTGGCATCCAGCGCCTGCACCGTATTGGCGGTGTTGGACAGGAACATGATCCCGTCATGAATGATGGGCGTCACTTGCGCCGCGCCGCCGTCATTCATCGCCCAGGACCATTGCAGTTGCAGGTTCTTCACATTGGCGGTGGTGATCTGGTTGAGCGGCGAATGGCTCCAGCCTTGATAATTGCGCCGGTACATCAGCCAGTCGGCATCCTTGGGATGGGCCAGCATGGCATCGGTAACGGGATCGTAGCTTTTCAACGTACCGGTAACCGTCTGGCCAAAACGCGTTTGGGGATAGGAGGTGGCCGGACGTGGCGCGCCGCCCTCGCCGCCGCGCGCGGGCGCGCGTTGTTCCGCGGCCAGAGCCGCCGGTGTCTTGCCGTCGGCGATGGTGTTGATCTTGACGCTCTCGCTGCCGCTCAACGCCTTGGCGCCGGGCTGCGCCCCATTGGCCGCCAGCACATAGGCGAGGATCCTGCGATAGGTGTCGGCATCCAGGCTGTTGCCATTGCCATAGGGCATGGACGCTTTCACCAGATTGTAAAATTCTTCCGTCGAACGATTGCCCCAGGCGGCAATGAAGGTGCTGCCGGCCAGCGGCGGCGCCTCGCCTGCTCCCTTCAATTCCGGGCCGTGACAGGCGGCGCAATTGGCGACATAGAGCGCGCGGCCGGCCCTGGATTGGTCCGCCGTGAAAGGACCCTGCTCCAACGCAACGGCGCTCACGCTCAACAGCGCGGCGGCAAGAACGGACGTGCCCAGTACCTTGTTCATTTCTTCACTTCGAATTGCGGGAGGAAACCAGGGCCCGCCACCGGCATGCCTTCGCCGGCAAAGGGATGGGGCGGCAAAAGCCAGCCGGTGAGATTGCCATCCGGCGCTTTTTGGCTGTTGATCTGCACATAGAAGCGCCCGGCGCGCAGGTCCGCGAGCTGTTTGCGCGTCAGCTGGAGGCTGCCCCAGATCATGCCGGAGGTTCCCTCGGTCACCGAAAGATCGAAGGCCTTGGGACCGGGTATCCCGATCCCTGGCCCGTCATAGAGCGCCGCGGTGGTGGCGTTGGTGGCCAAGCCGGCGAAATTCCCGCTGACTGACAGGATGTTGCCGTCCCATTGCACCAGCGCCGTGCCTTCGCCGGTGATGTTGACGCGCGTGCCATCGGTCAAGGGCGATGGCGAAAGCCTGGTCTCGAAATTCTCCGCCGCTGCGGGAGCCGCTAGAAAGCCCAACGCCAACACAGCCATACCCAGATGCCGCGAAATCATGTCCCCGCTCGGATTCTTATTTTTATGCCAAGGCGATTGTGACCGGGAGTCCTAGCATGGTCGTCCCGTCTCCCCAAGCCTGTGCAACCGCAGCATTTTTCGGCTATAACCAGTTCTTCCAACAGGCGGCTCCTTTGCTTCTTCTGATCGATAACTATGACAGCTTCACCTACAACCTCTTCCACTATTTGGGCGAGCTGGGGGCGGATGTGCGCGTGGTGCGCAATGACGAGATTTCCGCAGCCGAAGCGCTTGGCATGAAGCCGGAAGGCATCGTGCTCTCGCCGGGTCCCT
>DATHLY010000405.1:0-5398 GCA_035487655.1 Rhizomicrobium sp.
GACGATTTCCTGCGCTCCGTTGATCAAGCCCGCCGTCGGGAAATCGGGGCCGGGAACGATCTGCATCAGCTGCGCGAGAGTGATCTCTGGGTTCTCGATGAGCGCGATGCACGCCGTGATGATTTCGGTCAGATTGTGGGGCGGAATATTGGTCGCCATGCCCACCGCAATGCCGGCCGAGCCATTGACCAAGAGGTTGGGAAAGCGCGACGGCAACACCGCCGGCTCTCTCTCGGTGCCGTCATAATTGTCGCGGAACTCGACGGTGTCCTTGTCGATGTCCTCGGTGAGAGCATGAGCGATCTTGGCGCGGCGCACCTCGGTATAGCGCATGGCCGCCGGCGGATCGCCGTCCACGGAACCGAAATTGCCCTGCCCGTCGATGAGGGGCGCGCGCATGGAAAAATCCTGCGCCATGCGCACCAGCGCGTCGTAAATGGATTGATCGCCGTGCGGGTGGTATTTACCGATGACATCGCCGACCACCCGGGCGGATTTGCGATAGCCCTTGTTCCAGTCATAGCCATTTTCATGCATCGAATAGAGAATGCGGCGATGCACGGGCTTGAGGCCGTCGCGCGCATCGGGCAGCGCGCGCTGTACGATCACGCTCATCGCGTAATCGAGATAGGAGCGTTTCAGCTCATCTTCGACCGCAATGGACTGGATGGGACTGCCGCCTTCCGGCGGGGTCAACATATTGGAATCGTCGCTCAAAAAGGCGGCCTCGGAAGCGCGTTCGCAGCGCGTGGAAAACGGGGCTGATTCCTACCATTTCGCGGTTCCGGAAACCAGCAAATAAACCCACAATAAGCCATTGCCGAAATTGACTAATTCGTCCCTTTCTCCAGCGCGGAAAGCTCGGTGCGAACCCGACTCATGTCATAGGCATAAATGAGCCGTTCCCGTCCCTGATCCTTGTAGCCGAACGTGATGCCAACGAGCATGCCGGAACGATCCAGAACCGGCCCCCCGGAAAAACCGGGGCCGGCATTTCCCGCAAAGACGAAATAGGCGGGCGCGGTGCAGCCGGCGCACTGCTTGATCTCCTGCACCACGCCATGAGCGATACGCAGCTCGCGATCTTCACCTTGACCATAGGCCGTGACGCTTTGGCCGATGACAGGTGCGGCGGTTTGCGGCGAGGCATTGCGGGGCGTGCGGAAGAACAGCAGATCATAGTCCTGGCGGATGCCGATCACGCTTCTTGGCTCCAGCAGGTTGGCATTGTGCGCATTGGTGACGGCAATGCCGGGCGCGATCACCACGGCAGCGCCATCGGCGGTATCGATGCCCAGATGCACGCGCGCATGCAGCGGCAGGTATGCGGCCGCTATCTCGGGTTCCGCAATCGCGCCTGCCGGCAGGCCAGAAGAGGTGGCGCATCCGGCAACCGACAACAGAAGCGGAATCAGGACGAGGTTAGAATGGTATCTCGTCATCCAGTTCGTCACGCTGGAAGCTGGCCGGGGCCTCGCCGGCGCCGCGGCTTCCACCGCCCTCGCCGCCATTCCTGCCATCCAGCATGGTCAGTTCGCCGCGGAAATTTTGCAGCACCACTTCAGTGGAATATTTTTCGGCGCCGTCCTTGTCGGTCCATTTGCGGGTCTGCAGCTGCCCTTCGACATAGACCTTGGAGCCCTTGCGCAGATATTTCTCGGCAACCTCGGCCAGATTCTTGTTGAAGATCACCACCCGGTGCCATTCGGTCTTTTCCTTGCGCTCGCCGCTGGCCTTGTCGCGCCAGGATTCACTGGTGGCGACCGACAGGTTGACCACCGGATCGCCGGAGGTCATCCGCCGCACTTCGGGGTCCTTGCCCAGATTGCCCACCAAAATCACCTTGTTGACGCTGCCGGCCATGATCTTCTCCATTACAGGGTGGCGACGTTAGACGAGAGGCGCCTGCCCGCGCCATCGAAAGCGCTCTGTTATCCACCCATAACATTGTTCTCTGTTTGTTCCAATAGCCTTATCGCCCCATTTCCACGATAAGGCGGGTGGCTGGTGAGGCGGCATGCCCTTCAATTCCTATCCTTATTTCGTTTTTCTGGCGGTGGCGGTCCTGGGTTTCCGGCTGCTGGAAAAAGGCGCACCCACAGGCCGCCGCGTATTCCTGCTTTTGGCCTCCTACGCCTTTTACGCTTGGTGGCGGGCGGATTTCCTGCTTCTTCTTTGCGGCTCGACCCTGGTGAATTACGCGATCGGCTGCGAGATCGAGCGGCGCCGCATGCAGCACAAGGACCGGCGCACGCTTCTGATCGCGGGCCTTGCCTTCAATTTGGGCCTGATCGCCACCTTCAAATACGACACGCTTTTCGTCTCAACTGCCAACGACCTCTTGGGCCTGGGGTTGCCGGTACCGCATTTCTTCCTGCCGCTGGCGATCAGCTTCTTCACCTTCGAGCAGATCAGCTATCTGGTGGATGCCGATTCCGGCAAGACGCACAATTACGGCCTGCTGGATTACGCGCTGTTCGTCGCCTATTTCCCGCATCTGATCGCCGGCCCGATCGTGCGCCACAATGACCTGATCCCGCAGTTCCGGCAGCTGCGCGCCAAGAATGACGATCTTGCGGCCGGCATCACCCTATTCACCATCGGATTGGCGAAGAAGTCCCTGATTGCGGACAACCTGTCGCCCTTCGCGGACGCCATCTTCAATGCGGCCTCCCGCGGCACCCATCTGGGGCCGACCGACAGCTGGTTGGGCACATTGTTCTTTGCCTTCCAGATCTACTTCGATTTCAGCGCCTATTCCGACATGGCTCTGGGGTCTTCGCTGATGCTGGGAATAAGGCTGCCGGTGAACTTCCACTCGCCTTACAAATCCGCCAGCATCATCGAATTCTGGCGGCGCTGGCACATTTCCCTGTCCGCCTTCCTGCGCGACTATCTCTATGTGCCTTTGGGCGGAAACCGAAAGGGGCGTGCCCGGCGCTATCTCAACCTCTTCATCGCCATGTTGTTGGGCGGCTTGTGGCACGGAGCCAACTGGACCTTCATGCTGTGGGGCGGCCTGCATGGGCTCTATCTTTCGATCAATCATGCGTTCCGCCATGCCACCAAGGACATGCGCGCGCCGCCCGCATGGCGCTCACCGCTGCGCGCTGTCTCGGTGGTCCTGACCTTTGCGGCCACGACCTTGGCCTGGATTGTCTTCCGCGCGCCCGATCTCACCAGCGCCCGCAATGTGTTGGGCGGATTGCTGGGCGGCGGCCACTCCGCGGTGGTCAGTTTCTCGCCGCTGGCAGCGGTGGCGCTGACGCTTTTGTTTCTGATCGTCTGGCTGATGCCCAACAGCATGGAATTGATGGCACGCTATCGTCCCGCATTGCCTTCGCCCTATCCCGACCAGCCTGTGGCGCCGGCGCGACGCCTGGCCTGGCAGCCGACGCCCTTTCACGCCGCGGTCTATGGTTTGATGTGCATTGTGGCGATGCTGGCTTTGTCCAATCTCAAACCATTCATCTATTTCCAATTCTGATGGAAAACACCCGCTACGCTGTCTGGTTTCTGACAACGGTGGCGCTGGCCATCCTGGCGCTGGCTGGTTTCAATGCGTTGGCCGGCGCCTACGTCCTGCATCATCCTTCTGGCGGCAGTGCTCAAACCTTATCGGGTTTCGAGCGCGCGCTGAAACCGGTGTGGCTGGAACAGATCGAGCCTGCTTTGGTGATCGTCGGCTCCAGCCGGGTGCGCGATGGCTTCGATCCGGTTCTGATCGATCCAGCTCTGAAGACTCGCAGTTTCAATTACGGCGCTTCCAGTATCACGCCTTATGAAACCCGCCGATTTGTGCAGGACGCGCTGGCGCACGCTTCGGTCAGGCAGATCGTGGTGGGGTTAGACGCCTTCACCGGCAATGGCGGCCCCGGCGAAGCCTTGCCCGGCTTTGATGAGACCAGGCTGGCGGTGACTGCGTCGGGAGATCCCACACCGCGGCGCGGGCTATGGCTGGTCACCACCCGTTACCTGAGCGGAGGGGCACTGGGCATGAATGCGCTGGCCGCCTGGTCACTGGCCCAGCTGAAAAACGGCCAGAGCGCGGCCGATCGCCCGGATATTTTTCCCGCCTATGCCCACATGACTGCAGCGGTGATGCAGAAGGATCTGGCCTATCGCCAGGCCCGGATCATGCGGATGGGAGACGGGCCGGCTCGGGAATTGACCACCATGCTGGCCGCCGCCTGTCAGGCGGGTGCGCGGCTGACACTGTTCTTTCCGCCCGACAATATGGCGATCATCGACCGCTACCGGCAGGGTGATGCCCCAAGCCTTGCCGCCTTCAAGCAGACGGCGCGCGATCTCGTGGCGCGGCACAACATGCAATGCGCAAACAAAGCCGAGCTGTTTGACTTCATGGCGCCGAACGCGCTCACGCGTGAAACCCTGCAGGGTGGCTCAAGCCCCGACTATGTCGATCTGGTGCACTTTCGCCCGCCGGCGGGACTGTGGCTGCTCAAACAGATGGGGATTTTTCCCTCCTAAGCCGCACGGAGGCGCGTGGAATTTTGGGGCGTGAGGTGAGCCGCGTCGTGCGAAGCACGTGAGCAGGTCCGGTGGGTGAGCCGGAAATAGCAATCGCCGACAGGCGATTGCCCGGCGAACGCCCGCAGCGTCAGCGAAGGGCCGTGCGGAAGGGCGCGCCTCGCTTCGCTCGGCTAGGGCAAGCTTTTCTAGGCTCGCTGACGCTTCGCCAAGAAAAGCTAAGCCAACGCCGCGAGCTTGGGTGAGCGGCCGTGTCGGCTCGATATAGAGGCCGGTGCCCCCGGCGCGTCGCTTGTGCTCCGCGCGTTGGCTTAGCATTTCTTATGAGCGAAGCGAATTAGAAATGCTTGTCCTATGCGAGCGAAAGCGAGCATGCGGCCCTCTAGCCCCTCGCTTGTGCTCAGGGCGTTCGGCACTCAAATCGGTCCACTGGACCGATTTGCCCGGCAAGCCGGTCGTGCCTCACTCCCCCCGACCACTTCGTTCGCGCTGAGCGCGCGAACCGGCCCTCACCCCAAAAGGACCGCGCGACGCCGCGGGTCAGCTGGTGGTCCCCGTCGTCGATGGGGTGACGCACGCGGCACCGCACTGGCTATTGTTCGAGTTCGCGATCGCGATCCCTACCCCAGCCACCACCGCGAGGGCGGCGCCACCGATCAGCCAAAGTCTGGGACTGCGGGCCGCCTGATGCACACCGGCCGGCTTGCCGGGCGCCAGCGTTCCGTCAGCCGCAACGGCCTGGGAACCGGCCAATGCCGCCGCAACCCCCATTGCAATCATCGCCGTCCGGAAATTGGTCATTCTGGTCCCCTGGAATCCCGCCCGCTCCGGCGGTGTAATGGGTTGTTCCCGTTGGCCAAACTGTTGGCCAACCATGGCACTATTAGGGCCGATCCTCCCGATTTTG
>DATHLY010000406.1:0-6504 GCA_035487655.1 Rhizomicrobium sp.
AAGAAGCCGCGATCTCACGCGAGCAAGTGGAAGTGGCGGAGAGCAAGGCGGCCGCCGACGCGGCGGCCCTGGCGCTTGCACGGCGCAAGACGGAAGCAGCCTTCGGCCTCAATTCGCCCTGGCACGACGCCGGCAGCCGTCAGGCCGTGATGCAACGCCTGGCCTCAGGTGCCGTCGTGTTGGTGCGTGTGACCTTTCCCGCCATCGGGGGGACGGTACCCAAACGGGTGGACATCAGCCGCATGGGTGCGGATCGGAAAAGCTGGAGCGCGCATACCATTTGGGATGCGCCCGCCGACGCGGCCGTTCCGGGACGAAGCTTTTATGCCCTGGTGGAAGGCAGCGACCTCGCCCAGAACGAGCGGGTGACAGCGACCATTCCCACCGGGACCCCGCAGGCCGGGGCGAAGATTGCGGCCCACGCGCTGGTCTATGGCGAAAGCGAGGCCTGGGTCTATGTCCAGACCGCCGCGAACACCTTCCTGCGCACCAAGGTCGATATCAGCCGGCCGCTGGACGACGGTTACTTCGTGACCAACATCAAGCCAGGCGACAAGCTGGTCGTCGATGGCACCGGATTGCTGCTCGCCCGCGAGACCAATCCCAGCACCGAAGCCGGGGAATAAAGCATGCGTTGGCTTGTCGGCCTGTGCGTGCGGTATGCAGGCACTCTCGCCACTTTAACCTTGATCGCGCTGGCGGCCGGGTTTTGGGCAACCCGCAGCGCGCCGCTGGATGTCTTTCCGGATTTTGTGCCCTCCACGGTGGAAATCCAGACCGAGGCGCCGGGCTTCACCGCCCAACAGGTGGAACAGCTTGTCACCAAGCCCATCGAGAATGCGGTCGGTGGCGCGCCTGGACTTGCCACCCTGCGATCGGAATCCATTCCCGGTCTGTCGCTTGTCACCATCCAGTTCCGCGACAATATCGATCTCTATAATGCCCGGCAGGGCATCGCCGAGCGCCTGAGCGAGTTGGGCAATGCCCTGCCGGCCAGCGTCGGCGTTCCGCGCCTGTCGCCGCTGACCTCCAGCACCATGGACCTGCTCAAGATTGGGCTGGCATCGGACAAGCTCAATCCCTTTGAGCTGCGCGATAGGGCAGAATGGGTGATGAAGCCGGCCCTGCTGGCGGTGCCCGGCGTGGCGCATGTCATCATATTTGGCGGGGCCGTGCGCCAAATCCAAATTCAACCCGACGTCATCAAAATGGCGTCCTATGGCTTCACGCTGACAGACCTTGCGGACGCGGCGCGTGCCGCGCTGGCCTTGCGTGGGGCGGGCTTTGTCGATCTCGTCCATCAACGGGTGGTGATCCAGTCGCCAGTGCCAGCGCCTGATCCTGCCGCCATCAGCCATGCGGTGTTGTCGGTGCGCGGCAAGACGCCGGTTACGATCGGCGATGTTGCCAAGGTGAGTGAGGGGCCGGCGCTGCGCTCCGGCGATGCGGTGATCATGGGGCGGCCGGGTGTGCTTCTGTCGCTGGCCAGCCAGTATGGCGCCAACACATTGGAAACCACCCGCGCCCTGGAAGAGGCGCTGGCCCAACTCACCCCGCCCTTGAAAGCGGAGGGCATCACCATCTATCCCGCGCTGCATCGTCCGGCGAACTTCATCGAACGCGCTCTGGGCTCCTTGGAACAGTCGCTGGTGATCGCCGCCATCCTGATCCTGGCGGTGCTGTATCTGTTCCTGCGCGACTGGCGTTCGGCCCTGATCACCTTCCTGGCCATTCCTCTTTCACTGCTGGCGGCGGTGGCGGTGTTGGAGCGCATGGGCCAGACCCTCAACACCATGACCTTGGGCGGCTTCGCTGTGGCGCTCGGCGTGCTGGTGGATGACGCCATCATCGGCATCGAAAACACGCTCAGGCGCTTGGCCGAGAATGCCAAGCTGGCCAATCCACGATCGCGTCTCGCAGTCATCGCTGACGCCACGCTGGAAGTGCGCGGACCCGTTGTTTATGCGACCTTGGTCGTCATCGTGATTTTCCTGCCCCAGCTTTTCTCCACCACTGTGCAGGGAAAGTTCGTGGGCCCGTTGGCGCTGGCCTTCATTCTGGCGGTGTTGGCTTCGCTGCTGGTGGCGCTGACCGCCGCACCCGCATTGTCGGCGCTGATGCTGAATGCGCGCGATGCGCATGGCGACCAGAAATGGATTCATTGGCTGAAGGAACGCCAGCGTCGCGTCATCTCCTTCGTCTATGAGCGGTTCCGCCTGGTAGGGGCGGTGTTGATCGCCGCCACCGTCATTGCCGCCGCCTCGCTGCCCTTCATGGGCGGCAGTTTCATGCCGAATTTCCGCGAAGGCCATTTTGTGATGCAGGTTTCCGCCTCCACCCCCGGCGTCTCGCTGAACGAGATGATGGCGATGGGCGAGCGGGTCAGCAAGGAAGTCTTGGCGCTTCCTTATGTGGCGACCATCGAACAGCAGATCGGGCGCGCGGCTTTGGGCGAGGATACCTGGGGCCCGCATCAAAGCGAATTCCACGTCGAATTGAAGCCGGATGCAACTGTCGACCAAACCGAGGCCGAGGATGCCCTGCGGGAAATCATTTCGCGTTATCCCGGCCTGCAAAGCGAGGTCGTCACCTTCCTGGACGATCGCATCAGCGAAAGCCTGACGGGACAGACCGCCGATATTGTCGTCAAGGTATTCGGCGATCAGCTCGACACGTTGGACGCCACCGGCCGGCGGATCGCCGGAGCCTTGCGTGGCACGCCCGGTATCGCCGATCTCCAATTCAAACCGGAGAGCGGCACGCCCACCTTCGCGCTGCAGGTCCAGCCCGAGGCGTTGGCCGCGAATGGGTTGAAGATGCAGGACGTGCTGGATGCGGTGCAGACCGAATATGCCGGCGCCACGGTGGGCCAGACCTATGCCGGCACCCGCATTGTTGATGTCAATTTGCTGTTGCCGGAAGGAGCGCGCAATCGGCCGGAATTGCTGTCCTCGCTCACCGTCGCCAGTCCCTTCGGTCCGGTACCATTGTCGCAAGTGGCGCGCATCGCACCCACCGAGACCCGCTTCAAGATCACCCATGACGGCGGACTGCGCTTTGTTTCACTGACCTTCAATGTGGTGGGTCGTGGGCTGCAGGCCACCGAGCAGGACGCCCAGGCCCGCGTCGCCGCCCTGAAACTGCCGCAAGGCGTCTATGTTCAGTTCACCGGCGCAGCGGCGGAGCAACGCGCGGCCCAGACCCAGACCCTGCTCTACACAGCCTTCGCCGTGGCTCTGATCGGCATGATTCTGTTCATTTGTTTTCGCTGGCGCGTCAATACCTGGCTGGTGCTGGCCAATCTGCCGTTCAGCCTGATTGGCGCGGTGGCCGGCATCGCGCTTATAGGCGGCGGCCTGTCCGTGGGCTCGATGGTGGGTTTGGTCACCGTGTTTGGCGTCAGCGCCCGCAATGCCATCCTGCTGCTGGCGCATTACGAGCACCTGGTGGAAGCCGAAGGCGCGCCTTGGGGCGTTGAGACCATTCTGCGTGGGGCGCAGGAGCGGCTGGTGCCGATCCTGATGACGGCGGCGGTCACCGCGCTGGGCTTGCTGCCACTGGCCATCGGCATGCATCAGCCGGGCCAGGAAATCGAAGGACCGATGGCGGTGACGGTGCTGGGCGGGCTGATCAGTTCCACACTGCTCAATCTCGTGGTGCTGCCGGCGCTCGCGGAGCGCTTCGGCGGGCCGAAGCGCGAGGAGGTCGCGGCATGATGTGCCGGCTTCTTCTTTCCTGCGCCGCCGCTGCACTGCTCGCCGGTTGCGCCAGCACGCCGCCGCCGGGACTGAAGACGGGTGATGTACCCACGGCCTTTGAGCAAAAGGCCGTTGTCAACGCGCCGGTATGGCCGGCCAGGAACTGGTGGACGAATTATAACGACGCGCAGCTTGCCGCGCTGATGGATCAGGCCCAGGCCAACAACCTGGATATTGCGCAAGCCGCGGCGCGGCTGCGCCAGGCCGATGCACGCGCGCGGCAGGCGGGCGCTGCCTTGCTGCCGCAAGTGGGCGCCAGCGCCAGCGTCAACACACTCTACGGCCAGGCCAATGGCGTCTCGCAGCACGAAACGGACTATAACGCGGGCTTGGGTGTCAGTTACGAGTTGGATTTCTGGGGCAAGAATCGGGACCTGCTGGATTCGGCTAAGGCGCAAGTCCGCGCCAGCGAGGCCGACCGCGCCACCGTGGCTCTGACCGTCACCTCCGGCGTCGCCAACACCTATTTTCAGCTTCTGTCGCTGCGTGAACGCTTGGCCGTGGCGCGCGCCAACCTGAAATCCGCCGAAGACATACTGGGCGTCGTGCAGCGGCGGGTGACGGCCGGATTTTCCGCCAATGCCGACCTGATCCAGCAACGTGCCGCGCTGGCGGCGCAGCAGGCTCAAATCCCGGCGTTGGAACAGCAGGAGTTGGAGGCACGCAACGCGCTGGCGATTCTGTTGGGACGGCCTCCGGAAGGGTTCACGGTGACAGGCGAAAGCTTGGGCGGGCTTATGCCGCCTGCCGTAGCGCCTGGGCTGCCATCCGCCCTGCTGGCAAGGCGTCCCGACATCATGGCGGCCGAAGCCAATCTGGCGGCAGCCCATGCCGATCTGGCGGCGGCGCGCACCGCCTATTTCCCTTCCATCAGCCTCACGGCCAATGGCGGCGTCGCTTATCCGGCGTTGGCGGCGGCGATCGACACCTTGCCCGGCCTGGGCTTGGCGGCCGGTGCCGGCGTCAGCGTGCTGCAGATCATTTTTGATGGCGGCAAGACGTCAGGCAAGATCGAGGAGAGCCGGGCGCGCGAGGAAGAACTGCTGGCAGCCTATCGCGCCGCGGTGATCGCGTCTTTCTCCGACGTCGAGAACGGGTTGGGCAGTTTCGCCCATCTGGGCGCTCAGGAAGCAGCCTTGCGCGAGCAGGTGACGCAAGCCGAGAAGGTTTTGAATGCGGCGCAGCGCAGATATGTCGCCGGGGCTGCGGATTTCCTCGTCGTCACTGATGCGCAGCGCGCGCTGTACACCGCCCGCGATCAGCTTTCCGATATCCGCCGCGCCCGGCTAACCGCCTCCGTGGCGCTGTTCAAAGCCATGGGCGGCGGATTTGTCGCCCCTATTGTCTCCGAGGCGACGCAGTGAGAGCAATTTTTTGCTGAGACTGCTTCGCGAAATCATAACGGCATTCGCCATCATGCTATTTCCCGGTTTCATGGTTTCGCGCCGGGGATCGCATGCTGCGCCGTGTTTTGCTTTCTTTGTTTCCACTTCTGATTTCGGCCGCGCCGGCTTTTGCAGTAACCGATGAGATTCAGGTCTATACCGGCGAGATCATGCCGGTGGGCGAGGTGGGCCTCACCTGGCATAACAATTATGCATTCGATGGCTTGAAGACGCCGGATTTTTCCGGCGGATTGGTGGACAATCACACCCATAGCAGCGTGACAGAATGGGCGCTGGGTGTGACCCCCTGGTTTGAGGCGGGGCTTTATCTGCCGCTCTTCACCGACTCCAGCAATCGGGGCTGGAGTTACAACGGTTTCAAGTTGCGCGCTTTGTTCGTGCAGCCTGACAATCCGGACAAGGATTTTTATTACGGAGTAAATTTCGAATTCAGCTGGAACGAGAAGACTTGGGACACCCGGGTCAATACCGGCGAAATCCGTCCCATCATCGGCTGGCGCTTTGGCGAAGACCGGCGCTGGAGTTTTACCTTCAATCCCATCCTGGACAATTCCTATGTCGGTTTTTCGCGGCTGGACTTCGTGCCGGCGACCCGGCTGGACTACAAGATCGACGGAACCTGGACGGTGGCCGCAGAGGAATATGACGACTTCGGCGAATTGCGCGGTTTTCTTCCTGCCAACCAGCAGTGGCACCAATTATGGGGCGTGGTGGATTTTACCGGCGACCCAATTTCCATTGAGGCAGGACTGGGTTTTGGACTTACATCGGCGACCGACAAATTGGCGGTCAAAGTGATGCTGATGAGCGACCTGACCGGGCCACACGGGCTGTTTGCGCACTAAAGGTCGAAAGCCCGGGGCTTTTCGCCCGCCAGCCATATTTCCCACATGCGCAAATAAGCCCTCTCGATGTTGCGGCGGAAGAGATCAGTGTCGAACAGCGGGCAGTTGCGTGTCAGTTTGGTTTTGACGGCCGCGAAGGCATTTTTATCCGTGGCCAGCCTGACAGCCAGCTTTTCGTAATCTTCCACGCTTTCCGTTACCAACTCGGGAAGGCCGGCCGCATGAAGAAGGCTGGCGGCGACGCGGCCCGGAAATGCCGTGCCGCGCCGGGTGAGGACCGGCACTCCGGCCCACAGCGCATCGCTGCCGGTGGTATGGGCGTTGTAGGGCAAGCTATCCAGGAACAGATCGGCCAGGGATAGCCGCGCCAGGTGCTGGTCGGGCGGCCGGTCCGGCGCGAACAGGATGCGCGCCGGCGCCACGCCGTGAGCCTCGGCATGGCGCGCGATATTGCCGGCATAGGGCGCAGGCCCTTCCAGCAACCAAAGGACGCTG
>DATHLY010000407.1:0-4331 GCA_035487655.1 Rhizomicrobium sp.
CGGCCTTTCGCGCGACACCATCAATGCCATGCGCGCGACCTTCCGGCTGGTCTTTCAGGGCGAAGGGGGGCGACTGGCCGACCGCGCCCGGCTGGCGCGCGAGCGCTATCCGGACATGACCGAAGTGGCCGAGATGGTGGACTTCATCCTGGCGGATGCCAGACAGGAGCTGTGCCTGGCCCGCCGGCGCGGGGACATGCCGTGAGCGGTCGTGAGGGCGCACTGGGCCTGATCGCCGGCGGCGGCGAGCTGCCGCGCGCCGTGGCGCGGGCCGCACGGGCGGCTGGCCGCCAGGTCTTCGTCGTGCCCTTGCTGGGCAGCATCACCGACGATTGGGTACGCGATTTTCCCCACGAATTCCTCTCGCCCGGAGAGCCGGGGCGCATCATCAAGGCGTTGAAGGCCGCGGGCACCGGCGAAGTGTTGCTGGTGGGCCGGGTGGACAGGCCGAAATTCAATGAAATGAAGCTGGACGCCAAGGGCGTGATGCTGCTGCCCAAGGCGATTGCCGCCGCGAAAAGGGGCGATGACGCGCTGCTGCGATTCATTGTCGGCATCTGCGAGGATGAAGGCCTTCGTGCCGTCAGCGTGGCGGAGGCCGCGCCGTCTCTGGTGGCGGAGGAGGGTGCTCTGGGCAGGATCGCGCCAGGAGTGGAACATCGCACCGACATCGAACGGGCACTCAAGATTGTGCATGGATTGGGAGCGCTGGATGTAGGTCAGGGGGCGGTGGTCTGCGAAGGCCTGGCGCTTGCCGTGGAGGCGGCGGAGGGCACCGATGCGATGTTGTCGCGCATCGGCGGTTTGCGCGAGAGTTTGCGAGGCACGGCCGACAGAAGGCGAGGCGTGCTGGTCAAGGCGCTCAAGCCAACGCAAGATGCCAAGACCGATATGCCGGTGGTCGGCGTCGAGACCGTGAAGAATGCGGCAGCTGCTTTCCTTTCCGGCGTTGCTGTGGAGGCCGGCGCGGCGCTGATCCTGGACAAGCAGGCGGTGGCGGCCGAGGCCGACCGGCAGGGTGTGTTTGTTGTCGGCGTGAAGCCGTGAATGAGCTGCGCGCGGACGCGGACGCGCAAAAACAAATCAATGTGATGCTGGTATGCGGCGAGCCGTCAGGCGACGCGCTGGGGGCGCAACTGATGGCGGGTCTCAAGCAGCTCGCCGGCGATCGTGTGCGCTTCAGCGGCGTGGGCGGGTTGGCGATGGCGCGTGAGGGATTCCAAAGCCTCTATCCGCTGGACGCGACCGCAGTCATGGGTCTGCGCGAAGTGGTGCCCGCCATCCCGAAAATCCTCAAACGCGTCAACCAGGCGGTGGATTTTGCCGTCCGCACCAAACCGGATGCGGTGGTGGTGATCGACAGTCCGGATTTCACCCATCGGGTCGCGCAAGGCATCAAGCAGACCGATCCTTCCATCCGCACGGTGGACTATGTCGCGCCACAGGTCTGGGCGTCGCGCGCCTATCGCGCCCGCAAGATGGCGCATTATTTCGATCTGGTTTTGGCGCTGTTTCCCTTCGAGGTGCCGTTCTTCGAGCAATACGGATTGCGCGCCGCCTTTGTCGGCCATCCGGTGATCGAGCGTGCCGCGAAGGTTCAGGGCGGGGAAGCCTTGCGGTCGCGGTTGGGTATCGCGCCGGATTCGCCCCTTCTGGCGCTTCTGCCTGGCAGCCGCACCAGCGAAGTCCGCTTCATCCTGCCGGTGTTTCGGGAGGCGGTGAGGAATCTAGCCGGCAAAATCCCCGAGCTTGTGACGGTGCTGCCCACCGTGCCGCATGTCGCGGCCAAGGTCCGCGCCGCGACCGCTGATTGGCCCACGCCACTACACATCGTGGAAGGCGAGGCGGACAAGTATGCCGCTTTTGAAACCGCCGACGTGGCATTGGCGGCGAGCGGCACGGTGACGGCAGAGCTGGCGCTGGCCCACACGCCCATGGTGGTGGGCTACAAAGTGGGCGGGCTTACCTTTTTCCTGTCGAAATTCCTGATGACGGTGACCCATATCACCCTGATCAACATTTTGTTGGAGCGGGAGGCGGTGCCGGAATTCCTGCAGTCCCGCTGCACGCCGGAATATCTCGCTTGCGCCGTCGAGCACCTGTTCCGCGACAAGGCCGCCCGCGAGGCCCAGGTCGAAGCCATGAGAGATTTCGGGCGGCGGCTGGGCGAGGGGGACGAAGCTCCGTCCTTGCGCGCGGCAAGGGTGTTGCTGGAATTTGTACAGAAGCGCTAGTGAGAAATGACAGAATTGACGAAAGCTAATCTCATTTGGAATCGTGCTTGTATTGGCGGATTGAGTTTTTCGTTGCCAGGAGATCGGTCACTGGCAGCGATGCTGGCATTCCACAGTGCTGCGATGAATGGTGGTGTTTTCCATGCACTTGAGGGCTTCGCGCATGAAGATATTGAGGCCGCAGAATTGGGCTATCGATTTTTCGACCTAAATGATGTCGCTGATTTTCTTAATGCAGCGAAATTAGGCCCAGCGAACGATTGCGATGTGGATACATGGGAAGTGGTGCTGGACAAGCGTTATCATCTCTTTGTCCCGGATGATTCCGTCTTGGTCCAGCGGTTTGAATTGATTTTACGGCGCAAACCGGCGGATTTTGCCCCCGTCTGACAGATAAAAAAATTGGCGTGCGACCTTCATTTTTTTCGTCTCCCCTTGTGGGAGAGGAAGAAAAATCATTGGGTTAGCGGAGCACAGCGACGCTCAACCCATTGATTTTTCAGGTGAGGGGTGAGTGGGACGAAGAAAGTACCCCTCACCTAGCAAAATCTAAGCACTTAGCTCCGCATGCGCTTCGCTAAGTGCAAGATTTTGCGTCCTCTCCCACAAGGGGAGAGGAATTGCACGACTACTTTCTCTTCGCCATCGGCACGTAAGCGCGCTCGGTCGGGCCGGTATAGATCTGGCGCGGGCGTCCGATCTTCTGGTGCGGATCTTCCAGCATTTCCTTCCACTGCGCGATCCAGCCCACGGTGCGGGCCAACGCGAATAGCGCAGTGAACATCGAGGTGGGAAAGCCCAGCGCCCTAAGCGTGATGCCGGAATAGAAATCGATGTTGGGATAAAGCTTTTTCTCAATAAAGTACTCATCCTGCAGCGCGATGCGCTCCAGTTCCATCGCCACCTTCAAGAGCGGATCGTCGTGCAGGCCCAGCTCGTCCAGCACCGCATGGGCCTGGACCTGCATCGCCTTGGCGCGCGGGTCGTAATTCTTGTAGACGCGGTGGCCGAAGCCCATCAGGCGGATGCCCTGGGACTTGTCTTTCACCTTCTTCACATATTCCGGAACCTTGTCGACCGTGCCGATCTCCATCAGCATCTTAAGCGCCGCCTCATTGGCGCCACCATGCGCGGGGCCCCACAAGCAGGCAATGCCCGCCGCGATGCAGGCGAAGGGGTTGGCTCCCGACGAGCCGGCTAGCCGCACAGTCGAGGTCGAGGCGTTCTGCTCATGGTCGGCATGCAGGATGAAGATGGTGTCCAGCGCCTTGGCCAGGACCGGATTGACCACATAGTCCTCCGCCGGGACGCTGAAGGTCATGCGCAGGAAGTTTTCGGTATAGCCCAGTTTATTCAGCGGAAACACGAAGGGTTGGCCGGTGGAGTATTTGTAGGCCATGGCCGCAATGGTGGGCAGCTTGGCGACCAGGCGGTGGCTGGCGACCTCGCGTTGTTCCGGATCGTTGATGTCGGTGGAGTCGTGATAGAAGGCCGACAGCGCCCCCACCACGCCGCACATGATCGCCATGGGATGGGCGTCACGGCGAAAGCCGGAGAAGAAACTCGCCAGCTGCTCATGCACCATGGTGTGGCGGGTGATCGAGTAGCTGAACTTCTCCATCTGGCTCGGGTTGGGCAGATCGCCATAGAGGAGGAGGTAACACGTCTCCAAAAAAGTGGAATGTTCGGCCAGGTCGGCGATGGAATAGCCGCGATACTGGAGGATGCCCTTGTCGCCGTCGATGAAGGTGATGCCGGATTCGGTCGAGGCGGTGGAAGTGAAGCCGGGATCGTATGTGAAGATATCGGCCTGGTCGTAGAGCTTGCGGATATCCACCACATTGGGGCCTTGGCTGCCGGCATAGACCGGGAATTCGATGTCCTTGCCCTGGTAGTTCAGCTTGGCGGTGCCGTCCGGCCTGATCTTGCTTTCGCGCATGCGGAGTTCCTTTCCCCAACCAATATCTTGCGCTGCAATATGACGAGCTTTTCCGGGCCCGTCACTATCTGTATGCAGCGCAGCGTACCATCCCGTCAGGCGGCATAAGCCCTTAATCTCTCTGTGGATTCTTCCCTGCCTAACAGTGCCAACATCTC
>DATHLY010000408.1:0-2655 GCA_035487655.1 Rhizomicrobium sp.
GCACAGCATAAGGTAGATTTCGCCGTGCCGCGATAGTGAGAGCCAAAGATGCTTCCAAATCCTACTCTGTCGAATACGCAGGCCCGCGACATGGCGAGCCTGCTGCATCCTTTCACCAATCTCACCGTGCTGCGCCAGACCGGGCCTCTGGTGCTGGAGCGCGGCAAGGGCGTCTTCGTCTATGGCGCCGACGGCAAGGATTATCTGGAAGCCATGGGCGGGCTGTGGTGCACGGCGCTGGGTTGGGGCGAAGAGGAGCTGGTGCAAGCCGCAGCCGAACAGATGCGCAAACTTTCCTTCGCCCATATCTTCGGCGGCAAAAGCCATGAACCGGGCATCGCGCTGGCCGAAAAGCTCAAGGAGATGGCGCCCTTTCCGGTCGGCAAAGTGTTCTTCGCCAATTCCGGTTCCGAGGCCAATGACAGCCAGATCAAGCTGATGTGGTACGCCGCCAATGCGCGCGGGCAAAAGGGGCGCAAGAAGATCATCGCCCGCACCAAGGCCTATCATGGCGTCACCCTGGCCAGTGCCAGCCTGACCGGACTGGATGCGTTCCACAAAAGCTTCGACCTGCCGTTCGACTTCACGGTGCGGGTGGAATGTCCGCATTATTATCGTGGCGCCAAGCCGGGCGAGAGCGAGGAGCAATATTCCGCGCGGCTGGCCGCCAGCCTGGACGCGACCATCCAGCGCGAAGGCCCCGACAGCATTGCCGCCATGTTTGTCGAAGCCGTGATGGGAGCCGGCGGCGCGATGGTGCCGCCGCGCGGCTATTTCCAGGCCATCACTGCGGTGCTGGACAAATACGATATTCGTCTGGTGGATGACGAAGTGATCTGCGGCTTTGGCCGCACCGGCAACGCCTTCGGTTGCCAGACCTATAATTTCCAGCCCGATTCCATGTCGCTCGCCAAGGCGCTGTCATCGGCCTATCTGCCGATCTCGGCGGTTTTGCTGTCACCCGAACTGGTGGAGATCATCGAGGAAGAGGCAGTGCGCATCGGCGGACTGTGGCATGCCTTCACCTATAGCGCCCATCCGGTAGCCGCCGCCGTGGCGGTGAAGACGCTGGAGATTTATCAGCGCCGCGATACCTTCGGCCATGTCCGCAAGGTCGCCCCGCGCTTCCAGGCGCGGCTCAAGGCCCTGGCCGAACATCCGCTGGTGGGCGAGGCCGATGGCGTGGGCCTGATCGGAGCCATCGAGATGGTGGCCGACAAGAACACCAAGCGCAATTTCGAAGCCGCGAAAGGCGTGGGCACCAAATGCGGTCAGTTCTGCCAGGATGAAGGCCTCATCGTGCGGCCATTGGTCAGCGACCGTATCGCGCTGTGTCCGCCGCTGGTGATCAGCGAGGCGGAGATCGATGAACTGTTTAACCGCTTCGAACGCGCGCTGAACAAAACGCTGGATTGGGTGAAAGCAGAAAAACTGCTGTCACTTTGAGTGTTGCAGGCTGAAGAAATAATTCAGCCCGCCGCCCGCTGCTCCAGCAGCGCGCTGGGCCGCGCATAGATCAACGCCTCGCCGCTCCACACTTCCAGCCTCTTGGCGCTGGGCACCTTCATGGCATGGGCAAGAATTTTCGCGCGCTGATCATTGTCGCAATCGGCGGAGAATTTGTAGGTGAGGTCGCCGCCTTCATCCAGATAGCAGATTTCGTATGCGGGCATTTTTGGCCTCCAAGAATTTCTCTCTAAGTACCCCGCTTGTTTGACGTTTTGCGCGATGCAGCCGCGAATGTCGAATGACAATTGGGTTACAGGCCATCACAAATTGTTGAAATGCGTCCGTGCCGGCATATATGCCTGAACGCCGGTTCGCGGGAGCCTTTTTGCCCCATAAACGTTAACGGCGACCACCATTTCATTTTTGTTGGAGATGTCATCATGTCTGCCCCATTCAAGCTCGCGCCACTGCCTTGGGACGAAGATGCCCTGGCCCCCTCAATCTCCGCCAGCACCATCTCGTTCCATTATCACAAGCACCACCAGGCCTATGTAGACACCCTCAACAAGTTGGTGAACGGTACCAAATACGGTGACATGAAACTGGAGGAGATCGTGCGTGCAAGCTTCGATGCTGCAGGGGCGAAGGACAAGCAGATCTTCAACAACGCCGCTCAGGCGTGGAACCACGATTTCTACTGGCGCAGCCTGACCCCTTCCAAAACCAAGCCCGGCGCACAATTGGACAGCGCCATTGCCGCGGCTTTTGGCACCAGAGACGCGCTGATCGACCAGCTGGCAAAAGCCGGTGAGACCCAATTCGGTTCCGGCTGGGCCTGGCTGGTCAGCAAGGGCGGCAAGCTTTCCATTGAAAAGACCCCCAACGCTGAAAACCCCATGGCCAAGGGCGTCAACTGCCTCTTGGCGGTGGATGTGTGGGAACACGCCTATTATCTGGACTACCAGAATGCGCGGCCAAAATATCTGGAAAACCTGCTGGGCAAGATTCTGAACTGGGACTTCGCCGCAGCGAACCTGACCAAAGAGGATCATGCGGTTAGAGCGGCCGCTGAGTAGCGGCCGCACGACCCCCTCCGATCCGGCCGTCGCGCCTTGCGGTGCTCGGCGTTCGGTTGGCTTGGCCGCCAACCTCACCCTTCCGCGCTTTGCGCGAGGGGGAGGATGCGCGGCCGCGGAGTAACAGCCC
>DATHLY010000409.1:0-3020 GCA_035487655.1 Rhizomicrobium sp.
CCTGGCTCAGGAGGCGCCGCACAATGGCTGAAATGGGACATTCAAGATCCCCGCACGGCGACTCCAACTCGTCGCCATGCGCGGGTTCTGCCCGCTCGCGCCCTGCACACCCCGGCAGGCCACAGACGACGGCGCAAGGCAGGTTTCCTGGCTAGCCGGATCAGCGCTTTGGCCCGTCTTCCCAAGGCGTTACTGCCTCAGTGACATGTGAACCAAAGCTCACCGGCGACAGTTGCGGGGGCAGCCGCGGTTTCCTCCGCGTTCCCTACACCTTGCACCTGCCGCGCTTATGGGACGGGACGCGGACCCCGTCAAGGTCTCTCTTTGCAGGACTGACACGGCTGACAGGCACAATCTGCTTGCGCTAGTGTGCGCCGCCAAATTCAAGGAGATGACCATGCCGCTCGCGATCAACGAAACCGCGCCTGATTTCACCGCCGACTCCACCGAGGGCAAGCTGCACTTCTATGACTGGGCCGGAAACAATTGGGTCGTGTTCTTCTCCCACCCCAAGGATTTCACCCCGGTCTGCACCACGGAACTGGGCGCCGTGGCCAAGCTGAAAGGCGAATTCGACAAGCGCGGCGTCAAGGTGCTGGGCCTGTCGGTCGATCCGGTGACCAATCACGAGAAATGGGCCGCCGACATCCGGGAGACCCAAGGCACGGCCCCGAACTATCCCATGGTCGGCGATACCGACCTGAAAGTCTCCAAGCTCTACGGCATGCTGCCTGCCGACGCGCCCGGCACCTCGGAAGGCCGCACCCCAGCCGACAACGCCACGGTGCGCAACGTCTTCATTATCGGCCCCGACAAGAAGATCAAGCTGTTGCTGGTTTACCCGATGACGACCGGGCGCAACTTTGCGGAGATCCTGCGGGTGATCGACTCCATGCAATTGACCGCCAAGCACAAAGTGGCGACGCCGTCCGATTGGAAACAGGGCGAGGATGTGATCATCACCGGCGCGGTCACGAACGAGGAAGCCGCCAAGCTGTTCCCCGGCTACAAGACCCACAAGCCTTATCTGCGCACCACCGCCCAGCCGCGCTGACATGACCGCGCTGCTGGAAAGGATCGGCCTGGAATGGCCGATCTTCCAGGCCCCCATGGCGGGTACGTCCACGCCGGCCATGGTGGCGGCCGTGTCCAATGCGGGCGGTTTGGGCGGGATCGGCCTGGCCGCCGAAATGGTGGAAGGGGCGGGCAAGATGATCCGCGCCACTCAGGCCCTGACCAACCGGCCCTTCAATGTGAATGTCTTTTGCCACCGGCCCGCGATTGCCAATGCGCCGGTGGAAGCGCGCTGGATCGCGCGGCTGAAGCCGGAATTCACCGCGCTGGGGGCTGAGCCGCCTTCCGCCCTGCGCGAGATCTATCAGACCTTCCGCGGCAATGCCGCCATGACGGCGCTGTTGCTCGAGACCCGGCCTGCCATCGTCAGTTTTCATTTTGGCTTGCCGAACGAGGACCAGATCCGCGCCTTGAAGCAGGCCGGCATCCTGTTGTTCGGCACTGCCACCGATCTTGTTGAAGCACAAAAATTGGCCGATGGCGGGATCGATGCCATCGTCGCCCAAGGCTATGAGGCGGGCGGCCATCGCGGCCTGTTCGACTATGCCGCGCCCGACGACCGGCTGGGCACCTTTGCCCTCACCCGGTTGCTGGTGCGCAACCTCAATCTGCCGGTGATCGCGGCAGGCGGCATCATGGATGGCGCCGGCATTGCCGCGGCTTTGCGGTTGGGCGCCGTGGCCGCGCAGATGGGTACGGCCTTTGTCGGCTGTCCGGAATCCTCCGCCGACCAGGGCTATCGCGCCGCTCTGGCCAGTGACGCCGCCAATCATACGACAATGGTGCGGGCCATTTCCGGGCGCCCCGCCCGCTGCCTGGCCAACCGCTTCACGAAATTCGCCGAGAGCGTGCCGGACGCGGAGATTCCCGACTATCCCATCGCCTATGACCTGGGAAAGGCGTTGCACGCGGCGGGTAAGGCGAAAGGCGAGTACGGCTTCGGCGCGCAATGGGCGGGCCAAGGCGCGCCGCTGTCGCGTCCGATGCCGGCAGCGGAGCTGGTGCGGACACTCGTGGCGGAGTTGCAGCAGGCTTGAGCCGCAACCACTTGTCATGCCCGCGAAAGCGGGAATGATAATCAGAGCGACGGTTGGTTCTTCGCCCGCTTCTTCCATTTGTAGAAGATCAGCGAGTTCTTCCAGAAATATTTGTCCGCCGCCGCGCGCGAGCGCGTTGCGAAATAGGCGCGTGCGATATCCACGATCTGGGCCGGCGTGGCGGTGCCCCAACTGTTGGGCCAGTCGCTGCCGAACACGACCCGGTCCTCGCCGAAGGCCTCCATTAGCTGATCCATCCGTGCCTTGTGAGCGGCAAGCCCGCGTGCCTTCATGGTGCGGTGGTCGATTTCCGACAGCTTGGCCCAGATGTTTGGCCGGCCGTGAATCTCCTTCAGCGCTGCGTCATACGCCTTCTGTTGCTCCGGCGTGGGATCGAAGGACGGCAGGTGATCGATCATGATCCGAAGATTTGGAATCTTGTCGTTGATCTTCACCATCGCCTGCATCAGCTCGACGTCGGGATTGGCGCTGTCCATCACCTGATCGGCATCGGCCACGCGCCTCAGGCCATCGATGAATTTGGGATCATCCACCTGCTTGGTGACATCGCGGCCCCAGATCTTGCCGCAGCGTATCCCCAGGAACAGCGGGTCCTTGCGAAAGCGGGCATACACGTCCGCGAAATCGGGCTTTTCCGGCTCCAGATCGCCCACCGTGCCGACAAACAGCGGATCGGTGTGTTCCTGCTCCAACACCCAGAGATTGTCCTCGATCCAGGGGCTCGCCTCCAGTTCGATCGCCCCCACAATGTTCAGCGGCTGGGCATAGGCGCGGTAGGTGGAAGGCAGCGCCACGCCGTTCTTCTCCTTGGCCCATTCCGGCGAGCCCGCATAGGGCACGCCTTGCGGCCGGCGGGAATCGAACAGATGCACATGGGTGTCGATGATC
>DATHLY010000410.1:0-8719 GCA_035487655.1 Rhizomicrobium sp.
GATAGCCGCGCTCGGACGGATTGTCAGTCTACGGAACACGCTAGGATCGCGCCCTTCTCGGAGGGTTTGGGAATGGCGGACGACAACAAGTTCAAGTGGCTCAGAAGTTTCGGGGCATGGGGCGGTCACGCCGCAACTGTCCTTACATTCCTTACGACAAATTGGGGCCTCACCCTCGCCACCATTCTTGCGGTTGGCACCTGGCTCAACAAATGGGCGTGGGGGCTTGTTGTGACTCCGGCGATCTATGCCAGCGCTGGCGTGTTCCTGTTCGTCCTATGGACGATTGTCGGGCTCACCTATCTCTTCGACAGGCGCAGGCCGCGCGAAATCAGGGCGCACTTGGATTATCGCTATGGTCTCACCTTCGAAGGATTTGGTCCCCAATTTATTTCCAGCGATGCAGGCGTTCCTCAGGCCGGATGCGTCGGGTTCTCAACCCAGATTCGCAACTTTACGCCAGGACCGATTAAATACAGTCTGGAGGCGGCAGACATCAGGATCGATAATCGCGCCAACCCGAAATACAAAGCCAACACAACCAAGGGCTATATGGCTCGCGGTGGCGGAAAAACAGTTTCCCCCGGCCACTACCCCGCCAAAGAAATCAAGGATTTCTACGGCGCTGGTGCCGTTGAAGGTACCGCGGACATCGCGATTACCTATGGACCGCCTGACGGGCCGCCAATTCGCCGACTAAAGATCAGCTTGGAGTTTGCCATTTCGATTCCAACGGATGGCATTCTCAATCCTCTCCTGGGGCACCAGCTGGGCTGGAGTTACAACATTGTGTCGGAAGAAGATGAGCCAATTTAGCTCCGCTTACGGCTGGTCCCACGATTCCGCTGAAGCAGATACCAGTAGCCCTGTTTCAGAGATCTGCTATAGCCGCCCCGAAAATGCTTGGTGGTACTGGAGCCGAGGCTCCAGTACCCTTCAAGGCCTATGCCGCTCAAATAGGCAAAAGAAGGCCTAACATTACAGCGGCTTAATTTCTCCCAGCCTGCGAGCCGCTCCAGCCTCGCCCGCCTACCGTTCTTCTAACGTAGGCGGGCTCGGCACGGCCGCTCGCCTAAGCTCGCGGCGTTCGTCGCTCGAAATGGTCCACTGGACCATTTCGTTCGCCTTCGGCGAACCGCTCCTCACCTGCGACGGGAAATTCTTTTGCGCAGCGCAGCAATTGCGTCATGATGGTGTCATGATTTCGGTTGTCATCCCCACCGCCAATTCCGAGCGCCTCTTGCCGCGCTGTTTCGACGGCCTGATTCCGGCCGCGGTGCGCGGCGTGGTGCGCGAGGTGATTGTCAGCGATGCCGGTTCCAGCGATGGCACGCTGGCGATTGCCGATGCCGCCGGCGCCCATATCGTCCACGCCCGCAAGGGCCGCGGCGCCCAGCTTGTGGATGGCGCGGCCATCGCCAAAAGCGATTGGCTTTTGTTCCTGCATCCGGAGACTTCCTTGGAGCCCGGCTGGGACGCTGAAACGGAGTCTTTTATTTGCCAGGCAGAGATGGAGCGTCCCCGCGCCGCGGTGTTCCGATTCGCGCTGGAGGATTTCGGCGGTGAGGCTCGTCGCGCCGAAGCCAAGGCGGCGCTCCGCACCATACTGTTCGCGCTTCCTTATGGCGACCAAGGGCTTCTGATTCCCAAGCGCCTCTATCAAAAGATCGGCGGTTACCGCGTCTTGAGCGATATGGAGGATGCCGATCTGGTGCGCCGCATCGGCCGCCGCCGGCTGGTCAGCTTGCGCGCGCGCGCAGTCAATGTGGCCCGCCCGCACAAGAGCGCGCTGCGTGGACTGGCGTTGACGCTTCTACATGCCTTGCGAGTACCGTCGCGGCTATTGGTGAATCTTTAAACTCACCATGGCCGGCCTTGAGCCGGCCATCCAACTACTTTTTTGTTGAGAGAAAGTTGGATGGGCGGGTCAAGCCCGCCCATGGTGAGAATTAACTGGAGACGCCGGTAGCACTAGTCACTGCACACTCAGCTTCAACCCATAGGCTGCCGGCGCCGTCGAGACGTTCACCGGCGGGTGATAGACCGGCCACTGGCCGCTGGCGGTTTCCTGCAGGCTCTGCGCATCTTGGCCGAAGCGGCGGCGATAGAGCCAGTGATAGAGCAAAAGCCGCTTCACATAGGAACGCGTCTCCGCCACAGGAATGCTTTCCACGAACAATAGCGGGTCATTTCCGCCCGCCTTGCCCCCCGCCTTGGTCGTGCGCCAGCGGTCCACCGCCAGCGGCCCGGCATTATAAGCCCCACCCAATTCCAGCAGATTGCCGTCCGAGCGGTCCAGTAGCTGTTGAATATAGCGCTGGCCGACCGCCAGGGAAGTCTCGGGATCGTAAAGCGTGTCGGGATCGCTGACGCCCAGATGCGCTGCCGTATTGGGCATCAGCTGCATCAATCCGCGCGCTCCGACGGGCGAAGTCGCCTGGGTTTGGAAACGGCTTTCGATGCGCGCGAAGGCCAGCACCAGCGAACTGTCGATCTGATAGCCGCCGTCGGGACTGTAAGGCGGCACGGGGAAAAGGCCGGTGAACATCAAGCCGCGCGCCGCGCTGGCTTCGCTGGCCCGAAGCTCGATATTGGGGACGCCGATCGAACGCGCCAAAGCCGCCATGCCGGGGTCCAGCCGCTCGTTATTGTTGACAAAGGCGCGGTTGAGTTCGGGGCCGGCAAAGTCTTTCTCGCCGATCTGCCACAAGGCCACCGCGCGCCGCGCCGCCGGAACCGCCATCAGGTCATGGAAGTCCGCTTCATTGAGGATGGCGTCGGAAAATCCCGTCTGGGTGTCGATGCCCAGCATGCGCTCGGCGATCTGGCCATAGAAGCTGGGCTCTTTGTCGGCGGCGAAATTGAGCAGGGTCACGACTTTCTGCGGGTCACCCGACTGCATATGCGCGCGCGCGGCCCAGAAGGCGCCCTGCGCCCGCAGACTGTTCTGTGCATTCTCCGTTTCAGCCAGCTTTTCCAGCCAGGCTTCGGCATTGGCCCAATCGCCCAGCCGGTAGGCGGCAAAGCCCGCGTCCCACATCAACTGCGGCACGTTCTGAAGAACTTTGGGATCGGCAACCGAAATTGCCAGTTTGTAGGCATCGGCGTCGCGGCCTTCGGCGCGATAGGATGAGGCGATGCGATGCGCCAGCACCGCCACATCGGCCTGGGTGCAGCTTGCCTGCACCGATTGCATCAGCGCCAAGGCCTGGTCCGGCTGGCTTTCCTTGATGGCGGCCAGGATACGGGGCATTACCGCCCGCGCGGCCTCTTCCGACGGTACCGGTTCGGGCAGTTCCAGATCCTCATAGCCACCGGTGCGTTTGCCCACGCCCGCCGGAACCGGAATATTGGTGACCACCGCCACGGTGATGGTCTTGTGATGACGGCGGACCTTCTTGGCGGAATGCGCCACTGCCAGGCGGTAGATGCGGTCGGCGACGGCCAACTCGCGATACTGCCGCAGCCATTCCACGAGCGGCTTGACGGTCACGCGCCTTGGCGGGGCGGAGAGGAAATGCACCGCCTCGGCATATCCCAGCAGCGACGGATCGCTGACCTTGGCAAAAAGGCGGCTGGCGCGGGACGGGTCGCCCTTTCTTTCCGCCGCCATGATCTGCCTGTACAGGGCGACATCGTCTGCAGCGAGAACCGCCACGGATACCGGCGCGCTGGTTCCCGCGAGGGAACTTGAAGGAGAGGGCGCGGGAGCAGGGGAATCCAGCACAGCGGGCTGGGCCAGCACGCTGGTCGTCGCGAGCAGGAATCCTGCCAGTGCAAGGAATGCGCGAATAATTTCAAACCCTTCGAAACAGCCCGGCTTGGTTTTCAATGGTCGCTCTGGCTTTCGCCAACGCTCCTACCGCGCGTCGCGGCCCCGTGGCAATCCAAGCATGCGCATTTTTTCCTTTACCGCCTGTAAATCACGCCAGGCCAGTTTCTTGTGCGCGGGCTGGCGCAGCAGGTAGGCCGGATGCAAGGTCGGCATCAAGGGAACCATGCGGTCGCCCACGCGATACTCCAGCCAACGGCCGCGCAATTTCATAATGCCGTCGGAAATGCCCACCACATGCCGCGCCGCCACCGCGCCCAGCAAAATAATCACGCCGGGATTGGCGAGCTCTATATGGCGGCGCAGGAAGGGCAGGCATTGGGCGGCTTCTTCCGGCGCGGGGTCGCGATTGTCGGGTGGCCGCCAGTTGATGACATTGGTGATGTAGGCATTTGTCTTGCGGTCCAGTGCGATCGCGGCCAGCATCTTGTCCAGCAATTGTCCGGCGCGCCCCACAAAAGGCTTGCCGACGCGGTCTTCGTCCCTCCCCGGTGCCTCGCCGATCAGCATGACCCCGCCTTCGGCCACGCCGTCGGCAAACACCGTGTTGGTGGCGGTGCGCTTCAGGGCGCAGCCGTCAAAGGCCTCCAGCGCCGCCTGCAGTTCCGCCAAGTCGGTGGCGGCGCCGGCCGCCGCCATGGCGCCGCCGATGGCATCGACACTTTTCCCCTCCTCTTGTGGGGTCCGAAGGACGGACGCGCGGCCAAGCGCGTCCCGTGGGGGGCGAGCCGCAACGCGGCTCGGAGGAGGGGTGCGCGCACTCCCCCCCTCCCAGTTCTTCGCGTTGACTCGCGAAGACCTGCCCTCCCCCGCGAGGGGGGAGGGAATAGCTGTGCGCGTCGCCAGCCGGTTGATCGGGGCCTCGGCGATGGCCTCATCGGCGCCGGCTTCCACCAGCCAGTTCAGGGTTGAGAGCGAGTCCTTCACGAACCTATCTTAGGCTTTCGGGGCGTCGTCCGGCCAGTTAGAAAAGAAGCCAATAACAAGGCGATTCATGCCCGAAGCCCCATCCGCCTCCGAGCAACTGGCCCGCGAAAGCATGGCCTATGACGTCGTCATCGTTGGCGGCGGCCCGGCAGGCCTTTCAGCCGCGATCCGGCTGAAGCAACTTTCTCCCGAGATCAGCGTCTGTCTGCTGGAAAAGGGTTCGGAAATCGGCGCGCACATTCTATCGGGCGCTGTGATCGATCCCCGGGCGCTGAACGAACTCATACCCGATTGGAAGGAGAAGGGCGCGCCGCTCGAGACCGAGGTATGCGAGGACCGTTTCAGCTTCTTCACCAAGGGCGCGGCCATCACCCTGCCACATTTCCTTTTTCCGCCGCTGATGAGCAATCGCGGCAACTACATCGTCAGCCTTGCCAACCTGTGCAAATGGCTGGGACAGCAGGCGGAAAGCCTGGGCGTGGAAATCTATCCCGGCTTTCCGGCACGGGACCTGATTGTCGAACAGGGCGTGGTCAAAGGCGTGATCACCGGCGATCTCGGCGTGGCCAAGGACGGTCATCACAAGGACAGCTACACGCCGGGCATGGAGCTGCGCGGCAAATACACACTGTTCGCGGAAGGCGCGCGGGGTTCGCTGTCGAAAGAACTGGGCGCGAAGTTCGGCCTGCAGGAAGGACGCGAGCTGCAGAAGTTCGGCATCGGTCTCAAAGAGCTTTGGGAATTGCCCGTGGCCCAACACAAAAAAGGATTGGTGCTGCACGGCATGGGCTGGCCATTGGACAATGACACTGGCGGCGGGTTGTTTGTGTATCACTGGGGCGACAGTCTTTGCTCCGTCGGCTTTGTCGTCCACCTCAACTACAGAAATCCCTGGCTGGACCCGTTCGCCGAATTCCAGCGCGCCAAGACCCATCCCGCCATTGCCAAGATGCTTTCGGGCGGCAAGCGCATCGGCTATGGCGCGCGCGCCATCACCGAAGGCGGCTATCAGTCGGTGCCCAAGCTTTCCTTTCCGGGGGGCGCGCTGATTGGCTGCGCCGCGGGCTTTGTCAATCTTCCGCGCATCAAAGGCAGCCATAACGCGATGAAGACGGGGATGCTGGCGGCGGAAGCCGTGGCGGATGCGCTGAAGAAGGGCAGGGCCGGCGACCTATTGGATGAATATGACAGGGCCTATGCCAAGAGTTGGGTGGCCGAGGATCTCTATCTCGTCCGCAATGCCAAGCCTCTCTGGTCTAGGCTGGGCACGCTTTTGGCGCTGCCTTTCATCGGCCTGGACCTTTGGACCAACCAGCTCTTTGGCGTTTCCCTGTTCGGAACTCTTGGGCATGGCAAACCCGACTTCGCCACTTTGAAGCCGGCGGCTGAGAGCGTTAAAATCCCTTATCCAAGGCCTGACGGCCAATTAACCTTCGACCGGCTGTCCAGTGTGTTTCTTTCCGGCACCAATCATGAGGAAGATCAACCGGTGCACCTGGTGCTGCGCGATCCGGCCATTCCCATTTCACTGAATTTGCCCGAGTATGGGGAGCCGGCGCAGCGCTATTGTCCGGCGGGCGTTTACGAAGTGGTGGATGGCGGTTCCGGGCCACGCTTTCAGATCAACGCCCAGAATTGCGTGCATTGCAAAACCTGCGACATCAAGGATCCGTCGCAGAACATCACCTGGATCACGCCGGAAGGCGGCGGTGGTCCCAACTATGCGAATATGTAGGAGAAGAATGCGCCGCGTCCTGCCCTTGATGGCTTTGCTCCTGGCCGGCTGCGCCGGTGAGCCCAATGCGCCGGCCCATCCCAGGCCCGACGCCCAGTCGGCTGCTTTTTCCACCTATCTGTCGGCGCGTTTCGCTGCCGGCGAGCATGATCTGCCGCAGGCGGCGCGCTATTACGGCCGCGCGCTTTCCAACGATCCGGGCAATCCTTCGCTGCTTGCCTTGTCCTTCTTCTATTCCACCACATCGGGCGATTTCGAGGCCGCCGGCAAATACGCGCAATCGGTGGTGGCAGCCAGTTCCGATGACCGCGCCGCGCGGCTGGCATTGGCGGTCATCGGATTCAAACACAAGGATTATGCCGAGGTTCGCAAGCAGCTGTCATTGTCCGCCAAGGGGCCATTCACCACCTTGACGTCGTCCTTGTTCGACGCTTGGGCTGCGGCGGCCATGCGCGACAGCGCGGGCATGCAAAAGGACCTGCAAACTCTGAATGAGCAGAGCGGCGCCGAGAATATGGCGGCGTTTCACACAGCCTTGATGCAGGATTATCTCGGCGATGCCGCGGCCGCCGATAGCGCCTACAAGAAAGCGCTGGGCACGGGCCAGCCCACGCCTCGGGTGTTGGAGGCTTATGGCCGTTTTTTGGAGCGCAGCGGACGCGGCCAGGACGCAGCCAAGCTGTATCACTCCCATGATGGCGAAGGCGGGTTGGTCAGTGTCACCCGTCCAGGTCTGGCGCGCATCGCCGCCGGGCAAAAGCCCGAAAGCCTGATCCGCAACCCGTCGGATGGTGCCGCCGAGACGCTGTTTGGAATTGCCGCGTCCCTGGGCGACGCCCAAAGCGCGGATGTCTCCATCCTTTACTTGCGGATGGCGCTATACCTGCGCTCCGACCTGGGATTGGCGCAGCTCCTGCTCGCGGATCGGTTCGAGACCTTGCGCAAGTTCGAATCCGCAATTGCCATCTATCAAGGCATTGAGCCGGCCTCGCCTTATTACCGCATGGCGCAAGTGCAGGCGGCGCTGGACCAACAGCGGCTGGGCAAGAACGACGAGGCGATCGCCGGTCTCAAGAAGCTAGTGGCGGCCGACAGCAATGACAGCGAAGCCTGGGTCGCCTTGGGCGATACGTATCGCGCCTCCAGCAAATTCGCGGAGGCCGTTGACGCCTATGACCATGCCGAAAAGGTAATAGCGCGCCTATCGCGGCGTGACTGGCCGATGTTCTATGCCCGCGCCATGGCCAAGGAAAAGCTCAGGCGGCTGGACGATTCCGAGAACGACATTCAGGCGGCGCTGAAATTGTCGCCGGAACAGCCTGAGCTTCTGAATTATCTGGGCTATAGCTGGGTGGATCGTGGCCGCAACATTCCCCAAGCGCTAACCATGCTGGAAAAGGCGCGCTCTTTGCGCCCCTATGACGGCTATATCGTGGATAGCGTGGGTTGGGCCTATTACCAGCTTGGCCGGTATGAAGATGCCACCAAGACATTGGAAGCGGCGGTGCTGCTGGTGCCTGGCGATCCCACCATCAACGATCATCTGGGCGATGCGCTGTGGCGCGCGGGGCGGCACATCGATGCCCGCTTCCAATGGAACCATGCGCTCACATTCAGCGATAACGACACGGACAAGGCGGCAATCGAGCGCAAGCTCAAAACGGGGTTGAGCGAGAAGCCCGCCTAACGTGATCACCGAGCACGCATTGGCAAAGATCAATTTGTTTCTGCACGTTGGCGAAAAACGTGCGGACGGATTCCATGCGTTGCAGAGCCTCGCCGTCTTCATCCAGGCCGGCGACATTCTGGCGATGGAACCGGCAAAGGATCTGTCGCTGACCCTCGAAGGTCCATTCGCCAAGGGATTGGAGGCTGAAACCGACAATCTGGTGCTGAAGGCGGCACGCGCTTTGGGCGCCCATGGCGCCAAGCTCACCCTGACAAAGAATTTACCGGTGGCGTCGGGTATTGGTGGCGGTTCCGCCGACGCGGCGGCGGCGCTGCGCGGCCTCAATGCCTTGTGGGCCATCGAAAAGGATGATGCCGCGTTGGCTGATATCGCCGCAGGCCTTGGCTCCGACATTCCCGCCTGTCTGCTGTCCACAGCCTGCTTCATGGAAGGACGTGGAGAAATGCTGCGTCAGGCGGAATCCATGCCCTATGTGCCCATGCTGCTGACCAATCCCGGCGTTGCGGTGCCGACCAAGGATGTCTTCGCCGCCTTG
>DATHLY010000411.1:0-5046 GCA_035487655.1 Rhizomicrobium sp.
GCGCGCTTTGTGGTGGTGAACGCCAAATGGGCCGAACGTTACCTGCGTCCGGAAATTCCGCTTGCCGCCGGCCATGTCTATTCCCGGCTGCAACTGGCCGATTTTCGCAACAGCGACGCGCGAGGCTATTTTGCCCGGTTGCTGAACGGCACAGCGGGCTACCGCTTGGCCTATGCCGTCCAATATGATGGCCTGTGGCCCGCGGTTCACATCCACGACAGCCTGGATGAGCCCATCTGGATCTTCGAGCGCCAATTCTCCGAGCGTCCGTCATGACCGCGCAACGAATTCTGGTCTGTTTGCATGACCTTTCGCGCGGCGGTACCGAGCGTGTGGCGCTCGGCCTTGCGACAAGCTGGATGGAGGCCGGGCGGAACGTCACCATCCTGTGCGGCAGTCTGGAAGGTGGATTGCGCGAGACTCTGACTGCAAGGGTGAAGGTCGAAGAGCTGAGTCCGCCGGTGCGTCGGGGCTTTCTCTCCCGTTTCCGGCTGGGGCGGGCGATGGGCAAGCGCCTCGCCGCGCTGAGGCCCGACGTGATTTTCCTGCCCGGAAATTTTCACGCCCTGCTTGCCAATTCCCTGCGCAAGGCTAATCCACGACCGGCGATTGCCTTGAAGATATCCAATCCGCCTGTGCCGCAGAATGTTCCCTTCGCCGAAATTCTGTTCCGGCAAATCACGCGGTCCGTGGATGGGTTTGCCGTCATGAATTCCGGCCTGGCCCGCGAATTGGAGGTGATGCTGCCGGGCCGCAACATCGTCACCCTGCACGACCCCGCCTATGTCCGCTCTCGCGACGCCAATCGGCGGCGGGAGCGTCATCACAATATTCTTTGGATTGGACGGCTGGAGCCCCAAAAGGATCCGTTGCTGGCACTCAAGACCCTTCTGGCGCTAGGCGCATCGGCGCATCTCACCATGCTGGGCGAAGGTAGCCTGCACGCGGAGGTCGAGCGGCACGTCGCGGCCCTGAAGCTGGAAGGCCGCGTGAAGTTGATGGGTCATGTTCCGGAGATCGAGTCCTATTTGGCAACCGCCGACGCCTTGCTGATCACCTCGCGCTATGAAGGCGGACCGGCAGTCGCGGTGGAGGCACTGGCGATGGACGTGCCTGTGATCAGCACGGACTGTTCCTATCTCTTGCACGACCTGCTCAAGTCGCCGGAAAGCGGGAAGATCGTGGCGTCCCGCGATCCTATCGACCTTGCCGCGGCGCTGTTGGCAGTTTGCGCCAAGTCGCGCGCGCCGGAAGGATTGCGGATGCTGGCCAGGCCATTCGAGCCGGAGGCGCGTGCCAAGGCTTATCTTGACTGGTTCGACCGCCTGGTTGGCCATGGATAAAGAGCTTAGGCGCAGCCTTCTGATCCTTGGCGCGGTGATCCTGGTCACGGCCTGGTCCAGCGAGACTTTCTATTTCCCGGACGAGCATTACCAAATTCTGGAATTCGTGGCCCTCAAGCTGGGGATCACGCAGGCTGCCGATCTGCCTTGGGAATATTCCGCCCGCATCCGGCCCTGGTTTCAGCCGCTGATCTATTTCCTGATCGCCAAGCCGCTCATGTTGCTGGGCTTAAAGGACATGTTTGCCATTGCCTTTGCGCTGCGCCTGGCGACCGGTTTGTTTTCCTTGGCAGCCTTGGCTGCCTTTGTGCGCGCGGTTCTGCCGACGATCGACGGTGACGAAGAAAGGCGCGCCTTTGTCGGCTATTTGCCGCTGTTCGGATTTCTGCCCTACCTGTTTGTGCGTACCGCCTCGGAGACGTTCTCCGCTGCCTTCTTCGCTTTGGGCCTGGCTCTGGCGATTGACAAAAGATCGATGCCGCGCCTGGTGCTCGCGGGCCTTTTCTGTGGCCTGGCCTTCGAGAGCCGCTACCAGGCAGGATTGTTGGGCCTGGGTCTTTTCGCTTGGCTTGCCGTCATTGGACGGGCCCGCTTGACCGAGCTGACGGCATTTGTGGGCGGCGGCATGGCCGCGTTGGCGATCGGGGCGCTGGCCGACCGCTGGGGCTATGGGCAATGGGTGTTTCCGCCGCTGGGTTATGTCGATGTCAATCTGTTCCAAGGCTTGGCGGCGCATCAGTTCGGCCGCGAGCCGGTCTTTGCTTATCTCTATCTGCTGCCGGCGCAGATTTTCTTTGCGATTTCCCTGGTGCTGATGGCCGCGATGGTCTGCATGTGGCTGCGCAATTTCCGCCATCCCGTCAGTTGGGCGACATTGCCGTTTGTGCTGGCGCATGTGGCGGTCGCACATAAGGAAGCGCGCTTTTTGTTTCCGATCGCCATCCTGGCGACGTCTTTTCCCGTGCTGGGATTCTCGCCCCGCCTGGGCTTATGGCGCGAAAGTTTCGCGCGCCTTTGGAGCTGGCGCCATTCTTGGATCGCCAAGGGTGTGACCGCGATTTCGCTTCTGGGCATGGCCTATTTCGCGGTCTACCCCTTCGGTGTCCGGCCGCACATGCCGATGGCACGCTATCTCTACCGGCATTGGCAAGGTCCGATCTACAGCCTTGCGCCGCCTTTCACGTCCTATCCCATGTTCCGGCCGGCGGGTTTCAAGTCTCAGCGCCTGCGAAGCATGGCAGAGCTGGATGCGCGCCTGGCCGAGGGCCCCGTTCTTTTGATGTCGGAGACACCCACGCCGCCGGCTTTGCCGACCAATGCGCACGCCACTTTGCTTTATTCCGAATTCCCGCTGGCGCGCTTCGGTTCAGGCGCTATGGGGACAGATTATATCCGCGGCTACAGCGCCTTCGCGACGCGGCATCGCTTTCTCAAATTGCTTCCGCTTCATTGGTACACGCTCTATCGCGTCGAGCGTTCCGCCACGATTCGATTATAAATTTCGAACAGCTTTTCGAAGTGCTGTTCCACCGTGAACACCTGGGCGTTGGCGGCAGCCAGGGCAGCGCGGGACTGGGTCATACGATCTCCCGCAAGCAGTCTCAGGATCGCCTGCGCGCCATCGGCCGCGTCGCCGGCGCGATAGGTTTCGGCATAGCCGGGGCCCGCGAAAGTGGCGGATGCGCCGGCATCGGGCACAATCAAGGGCGTGCCCGAGCACAGGGATTCCGCCAGCACCAGGCCGAAGGTTTCCGCTGCCGAGCCATGGATGAGCGCGTCGGCGCTGGCCATCACGGTGGCAAGCTGGTCGGCATCGTTGATCTGTCCGGCGACATAGACATGTTGAGCATTCAGCGCCCAGCGTTCCACCGAGGCGCGCAGGAAGCCATCACCGGCGATATAGAGACCGATCTTGCGCTGTTTCTGCGCCCGACTGACCGCCTGGATGATTGTGCGCAGCCGCTTTTCGGGATGATGGCGTCCCACCGCGATCAGAAGCTTGGCGTCGGCGTCCAGTCCGCAGGTTGCCAGCATTTCGCGCCGCGCGGTGGCATCATAAAAGTCCGGCGAGAAATGGCGCCGCTCCACGCCAAAGGGCGCGACCTGGATATTTTCCAGGCCAAAGCCGCCGAAGCGTTCCTTGAGCGCCGGATTGGTCACGATGGCCACGTCGTAGTTGCTGTTCAGACGATTGAGATAGCGCCAGAAGAATCCGAACAGCCGGTCCACCCGCTCCGGTCCCAACAATCCGCCCAGGAAGGTCTGCGGATAGACCGAGACGGGATCTGCGTGCATGAAGAAGACCTTCACGGCCTTGCCGGGCCAGCGTGCCGCCAGCCAACCGCCGCGCCAGGGAGAGGAGCCTTCCACCAGATCGGGCGCGATCCGGTCGAGCGTCCGCCACACCTGCTGGTAATTCCAGAACATGCGGTAGTTGCGGTCGAATGGCAGGTGGGGACTTTTGATCCAGGCGATGGTGCCGCCGTGCGCGGCTTCCATGCGGGTCTCCGCGCCGGGCGCGATGATGGTCAGTTCGTGGCCGAACTTCCCCGCCAGCGCCAGCTTCTGATTTATATAGCGTCGCACGCCGCCGCCCGTGGGCGAATAGAATTCGCAAACGTCTACGATCTTCACGGTGACGGGGTCCCGGCCAGCAGCGCGCGATAATAGCCCAGCATCCGCGCCAGCGTCTCCTCCCAGGAAAAGCCGAGGCTCCGGGCGCGGGCCGCCTCGCCCATGCGCTGCCGTAAGGCAGCGTCTTGCGCGAGCGCGGTGATGTGGCCTGCAAAGCCATCCGCATCGTCCGCCGGCGCCAGATACCCTGTTTCTTCCGGTACAACCAACGAACGGCTGCCGGTGGCGTCCGCGCAGACGCAGGGCAGGCCCGATGCCATCGCTTCGAGGGTGACATTGCCGAAGCTTTCGCTGTCGCTGGGAAAGACGAAGATGTCGCAGGAAGCATAGGCCGTGGGCAGATCCTCGCCATCCAGAAAGCCGGTGAAAATGGCCCGGGGCAGTTCGCGCTGAACATAATCGCGATCCGGCCCGTCACCCACGATCAGGACTCGGTGCGGGACGGTGATCCGATTCAGCGCCTTTGTCAGCGTGTCCAGCCGCTTCTCCCGCACCAGGCGCGAGACATGCAGGATCACAATTTCGTCTGCGCCAATGCCATAACGGGCCCGCCAGGCAGCGCTGCGCTTGTCGGGGGTGAAGCGCGCCGTATCGATGCCGCGCGGCCAGGGCCTGAAATTGTCCGCAAGGCCATCGGCCAGGAGCGCCGCACGCACCGACTGCGACGGCACATAGACTTCGCGGCATGCCCCGTAAAAGCGGCGCAGGATGCGTTTCAGCAATCCTTCCAGCGGCGCCAGATACCAATAATGCTTGAGATAGGTTTCGTAGCGGGTGTGATAGGAAGCGACCGCGGGAATATCATGCGCCTTCGCCAGCGCCAGCGCGGCATGCCCCAACAGATCGGGTACCGCGATGTGGATGATGTCGGGCTGAAAATCCAGCAATTGCCGTTTCACATATCCTGCCATGCCCAGCGCCAGCCGGTATTCGGGGCGGCCGGGTAAGGGCAGGGAGGGCACCGGCACCACCGTGCCCTGATGGGCAAAGGCTGCTTGCCGCGCGACAGGCGCAAAGACTAGCGTCTCGACGCCTTGGCCTTCCAGATAGAAGACCAACCGGTTCAAGG
>DATHLY010000412.1:0-5017 GCA_035487655.1 Rhizomicrobium sp.
CGTCCCAAAGTCCTCGTCGACCTCAGCCAGATGAAAGAACTCGTCGGCGTGAAAGAAGTCGATGGCGGTATTGAAATCGGCGCCATGACCACGCTCACCGATGTGGTTCATAACCCTGTGGTGAAGGAGAAGTTCACTATCCTCACCCAGGCCGCGGAAGCTGCAGCCTCTCCGCAAATTCGCAATCAGGGCACCATCGGCGGCAATGTCTCCCAGGACGCGCGCTGCTGGTACTATCGCGCCGGCTTCCCCTGCTATCGCGCCGGCGGCAACACCTGCTTCGCCGACACGCCGGAAGGGATCAACCGCGAACACGCCTTGTTTGAATCCGACCGCTGCGTGGCGGTGTCGCCTTCCGACGGCGCCCCCGCGCTGGTGGCGCTGGATGCCAAGTTTGTGCTGCAAAGCTCCGGCGGCCAGCGGGTAATCGGCACCGATGAATTCTTCATCGGACCCAAGGTCGACATCACCCACCTGACCTCGACCAAGCCCGAGGAAATCCTGACCGCCATCCGGATTTCCAAGACCTGGGCCAACGCCAACTTCTATTTCGAGAAGGTGGCCGATCGGAACACCTGGGATTTCCCGCTGGTCAATGTTGCCGCCGCCATGCGGGTGCAGAATGGCGTGGTTCAAGACGCGCGCATCGCTTGCGGTGGCGTCAGCGCCGTGCCACGGCGCCTCACCCAGGTCGAGCAGATCATCAAGGGACAGCCCGTGAACGAAAGTCTCGCCAAGCTCGCCGGCCAGTCAGCCTCGCGCGGCGCACGGCCCTTGAACTATAACGGGTTCAAGATTCCGCTGATGGAGAATTTGGTGATGCGGGCGGTGAGGGACGCCAAAGCGTAAGTCATGTCCCTGTTTCGCTATGCCAGTTCCATTTACGGCGGCAGTGACATGCTGATCGGCGCGAATTATGGGCTTTTGCCCTGGTTCGCGCTGGCCGGCGTTGTTTTCGTCATTGCCCATGCCATCTTCAAGGCCGTTGCGGCACCCAGTAGACCTCGGTGAGCGGCACGGTATATCAAGCATCATGATCAGGGGTTGGGATAAGAGATGACGCTAGGTTTGACGCCGGCGGACCGCATCGTGCGGCACAAATTCGTGGACCGCGCCTATCACTGGGTGATGGCCGTATCCGTGCTGATCCTACTGGTAACGGCTTTCCTGCCGATCCTGGGAATCAAGTTCGAATGGGTGGGCATCCATTGGGTTACCGGCCTCGTCCTCAGCATTATCGTGCTGATCCACATCATCCGCGCCAGCTTCTGGCAGGATTTCTGGTCCATGATGATCGACAGTGGCGACCTCAAGGCCCCCTTCGGCAAGCCCGGAAAATACAGCCTGGCTCAGAAATTGTACCATCTCGCCATCGCGGCGCTGGTCCTGTCCACAATCGCCAGCGGCCTGTTGATGTGGCGCAAGGTGGATACGCCTTTCTGGCAGCGCGACCCCTACTGGCTTTCCACCGAAAGCTGGGGGCTGGTCTATGCCATACATGGACTTGCCGCCATGGCGCTGGTGACAATGGTGATCATCCATGTCTATTTTGCGCTGCGCCCCGACGAGTGGCATTTGACGCGCTCCATGTTGCGCGGTTGGATGACGCGCAAGGAATATCAGGATCACCACGATCCCCGGCGCTGGTCTGCCAAGGACGAGGCCTGATACTTCGTCCGCACATATAATCTTCACTCGAAAGGGATCCGACCCATGAATCTGGGGGAAGCTATTGATGCCGTGGAAGAGACATATGAATTCATGCTGGCCTATGCCGCGCAGGGCCGCCGGCAAGAGGAACAAGACGCCTCCGGCGGCATCCGCGCCTCGCTGAAGCGGGCCGACGGGGCGCTCGCGGTGATAGCGGAAGCAACGCTGACGGAAGCCGGACCCTTTATGGATGTTGTGCGGCAGGACGCCGCCAAGGCATCCGCCGCAGTCCGCCTGGTACTGGCGCAACCCTCTATCAGCTCGCAATTGATCGACAATCTGAATGCCTCGATCCATTTGCGGGCGCTGCTGACCGACCTGTTCCTGCTGGACGAGGCACTCAAGATCAACCCGGCATGATAGGATCGCGGCCTGAGAGACAGCACGATGTCGGGATTATCGGTAGGCGTGATTGGCATCGGGGCCTTTGGCTCCAAGATCGCGCTCAGGTTGCTATGGACCGATTTTCCCGGACTGCAGATCTACGACGCCGATGACCTGACGCCGCGCTTCTTTTCCAACAATTACGGCGGGCTGAATGTCGGCTCGCCGAAGATGATGGCGCAGAATTGCGATGTCATCGTCACCGCCCTGCCCTCCGCGGTCGAACTGCGCCAAGTCTGTTTCGGATGGGAAGGTCTCGCCAAAGGCTTCAAGAACGGTGGCATCCTGTTGGATGTGGGACTGACCGACCCGCTTGAGACCGTGGCGCTGGCCAAGGAGCTTGAAGCCCATGGCGTGATGTTGATTGACGCGCCGGCCTTCGGAACACCGGACGAAGCCAAGGAAGGCAAGCTGACCTTGCTTGTTGGCGGCGAGGATGCGGCCGTGGAGCGATGCCGCCCCATTCTTGAGAAGCTGGGCACCCGGATCATCCGCGCGGGCGCGACCGGCTCCGCCCAGGCCGCGGGGGCGATTGCCGATTACCTGCGCGCCGTGCGACTGCTCGCGGCCAGCGAGGCCATCAGGCTCGGCGCCCATTTCGGCTATGAAGCGGGCACCCTGCTCCATGTCAGCGACATGCTGGGCGGTGCCGAGCTTTCCCGGATATTGATATCGGAGGTGGTAACGCGCCGTTTCAAGACCGGCCTTCAGCTGGGGGTCCTGCGCAACAATGTGAATTTGGCGGCGCAGTTGGCCGAAGGGGCGGGCTTGGCGCTGCCGCTCTTGCAGGAGACGAGCGACGCCTGGTCAAAGGCCGAAGCCCAACTTGGCTACGGCGCCGACCACAGCGCGATCATCAAATGGCTAGAAGGCTTGACGCCGGAAGCGCCTGAAAAAATCGACAGCCAGCCAAATCAATCGGCGAAGTAATTGCAATAGCCCCAGGGACTGACCGGCCCCTCGACGACCATGCAATCGAAGGGATCAAGATAGAAATGACACTGGGAGCAGTTCTGCGCGCTCGCATCATTCTTCTCGATATAGCCGGCGACTTTCTTGCTCGCCTTGACAATCGCTGGCCGCTGCTGAGCTTGCGCGCCGCCCGCGGCCAGCACCGACAGGGCGATGACACAGCGGCGCGTCATGCACCAGGACTGCTTGGGCGCCAGGTTTTCACCCGTCATGGCTGCCAGTTCGCCTAGGGACACTTGCCTTTGGCCAGCTTCATGGCTTCGGCATCCTTTGCGGCGGTCACCGTGGACATGATCTCATCGCCACTGGTGTCGTGGATGCAGCTCATCTTGTATTCGAACTTGCCGTCTTTGCCCGGCTTTTTCGATTGAATGGTGCATGTCGAGCAGGCCGCAGACGCGGCGGTGGGGATCAGGATTGCAGCGCAGATAAGCAAAGCGGCTGCGGACGCGATCTTCATTTCAAAACTCCCAAAGATTCGAAAACCAAACGCGCGAAGGTTAAACCAGCTGGCGCCCAAGCCGCCAGACCTGGACCGCATGCTGTGCAGCGCACTCGCGGTCCTTTGATAGAAGAGTACAGCATCTTGAAGAAATTGGGGCGTAAAATACCTCTTGTTTTCCAATACGTTACGAGGGATCAGCGGCTCGCATGATCCTGCGCTATAAGAATAATGTCTCAGGATCGCCCTGGCCATCATGTCACTGAAATTTCGTGTCCTTGGCTCCGTCGCCGCCCTCCTGATCCTGGCCTTGTGCGCGGGCGCTGCGCTGCTTTCCGTGCACGCCCATTCCCTGGTCGATGTCGAAGTGCGCACCGCCTTCCATGGAGCGGAGCAGTCCGTGCGCGACACGCTACGCTCGGATGTCGAGCATACCGTGACCTTGCGCGAAGTGGTTTCGAGCTTTCAGGGGCAGCGGCACGTGCGCGCGGCACTGGTCAACGAAACCGGAAAAATGATCGTGCAATCCGAAATCGCCAATCTGGCAGATCGCGCGCCGGCGTGGTTCGAGCGCTTGATGGCGCCGCAGCCATTGACCGCCCGCATTCCCATCGCTTTGCCCGGCTATCCTTGCGTGATGGTGCTGACCAGCGATCCCCGCAGTGAGATCGCTGAAATCTGGGGACCAGTGCGAGACGCCTTTGTCATCATGCTGCTTTTCAGTGTCGCGGCCATGGCGCTGGTGTCGCTGGCAGTGGGCGCCGGCTTGCGCTTCCTGGGGCGGTTTCAGGCGGGCTTGCTGGCGATTTCGGATAGCCGCTACGACACGCGCCTCGGTATTAAAGGTCCGCCGGAATTCGCGCGCCTGGCACAGGGCTTCAATCACATGGCTTCGCAACTGTCTCAACTTTCGAACAGCAACCGGCAGCTTTACGCTCAACTGCAAAGTGCCCAGGAAGAGGAGCGCACCGAAATCGCGCGGGACCTCCATGATGAAGTCGGTCCGTATCTTTTCGCGCTCCAAGTCGATGCCAAGGCGATCGGCAAGATGGGCACGCCGGAAGCGGTACGGCTTGGCTCCTCGGTGCGCGAAGCCGTCATGCACATTCAGCGGCATGTCCGAGATATCCTGCGGCAGCTCCGCCCGGTGACCCAGCTGGAATTCGGTCTGGAAGCCGCGGTCGGCGATCTGGCCGCCTTTTGGGCGCGCCGCAACTCCGAGATCCGTTTCGAGCTCGACATCCGCTTGCCGGTTGCGCCGGGACACCGCCAAGAGGAAGCCGCTTATCGCATCGTGCAGGAAGCCATCAGCAATGCCGTGCGCCACGGCCGTCCGGATCTCATCCGGGTCGGAATCCGCTCGGACGCCGAACAGCTCAGTGTGATGGTGGAAGACAATGGCGGCGGCATCAAGGACAGCGTCGATTCGAGCATCAGCCTGGGGCAGGCTGGGATTGCCGGCATGCGTGAACGCGTCCTCGCCTTGAATGGAAAGCTCGACATGGCAAA
>DATHLY010000413.1:0-2037 GCA_035487655.1 Rhizomicrobium sp.
GGAAACGGCAGCGCATCCTCTTCGCACAACAAGGCGGCGTTCTTGCCTTCCGGCCAACAAACCACGCCCTGGGGCGCCGGCATGGCGGCGATGGTACGCTCGGTGCGGGTGAAGGCCCCCAAATAGGGAATGGCAAAGCCATAGCCCAGCACCCGGTAGTTGCGCAGATCCGGCCAAAGATTGTGAATTTCGCGCGCGATGGCGCGGTGCGCCAGCTGGCCCAGCGGCGTTTCATAAAAGGCGGTGAGATCGCGCACGTCCTGCGGCATGAGGGGCGAAGATTAGGACGCCCGCCAGCCAGTTCAAAGGTGGGGTTTTGCCACCCGCTTTGGTTCAACCGAGCAGAATGGTTTGATATCCTTCGGCTTCAGGAGCCCCTCATGTCCATCGAGATCGAAATCGTTCCCTGCCTGTCCGACAATTACGCCTATCTGGTGAAGTCGGGCCACCTGTGCGCCGTGGTGGATCCTTCGGAGCCGGGGCCGGTACGAGCGGCTTTGGCGAAGACAGGCTGGACGCTCAGCCATATCCTCAACACCCACCACCATTTGGATCATTGCGGCGGCAATCTGGACCTGAAGGAAGAGACCGGGGCGACGATTGTCGGCCCGGGCAAGGATGCGGCGCGCATTCCCGGCCTGGATGTGGGGGTGGATGAAAGCTCGGGCTGGGAGTTTGACGGCCGCAAGGTCCAGGTGCTGGAGGTGCCGGCGCACACCAGGGGCGCCATCACCTTTGTCATCGACGGCCATGCCTTTACCGGCGATACGCTGTTTCTGATGGGCTGCGGGCGGCTGTTCGAAGGCGATCCCCAGATGATGTGGACCAGCCTTTCCAAGCTGATGACCCTGCCCGAGGAAACCCGCATCTATTGCGGCCATGAATATACCCAGAGCAATGGGCGTTTCGCCCTCACCTTGGAGCCGGGCAATCAGGCGCTGAAAGCACGGATGGAGGAGGTGAATGCGATGCGGGCGACCGGCAGGCCGACCGTGCCAGCGAGCATGGGCCTGGAGAAAAGGACCAATCCCTTCTTGAGGCCGGATGTGCCGGAAATCCGCAAAAGTCTGGGCATGGAGAAGGCGAACACGGTCGCCGCGTTCGGAGAGATCAGGGCCAGGAAGGACAGATTCTAGCGATCCAGCGCCAAGTCGCCTTGGGCCGAAACCAGAATCGTTCTGGTATCCGCCATCCGGCCGACCGCGTCATAGGCGATGCAGCCGGACAAAAGCAGGGTCAAGGCGGCAAAGACCGCGGCGGTGACAGGCACTGAGGCAACAGAATGCATGATCCGAAAGACCCTTATTTGACAGGCAAATGATTTTGGCTGGCCCATGATTTGACAGGCCCGCACCTTAGCGGCCCAATGGTCAACAACTCGCTAACCATAATTCAGATGCCGAAATCCGAAGCGCTTTTCGTCACCCGCCTGTATCGGGGCCGCATCGCACCGCCCCGCGACCTGGAAGAAACCTGCCTGGCCATCGCCGCGGAAGACAAGGCCGGGCAGCGCTGGTCGCGCGGACACGGCTATGGCGGTTACACCTCCTACGCTTCGCTGAACGACCTGCCGCAGCGCGCCAGCATTTTCGCCGATCTGGAACGGGCGATCGCCAAACATGTCGCGGGCTTTGCGCGCGAGCTTCAGTTCGTGTTGGGCGGTCGCAAGCTTGCCCTCGACAGTCTTTGGGTCAATGTCATGCGCAAGGGCGCCATCCATGTCCCCCACATCCATCCTCATTCGGTGATCAGCGGCACCTATTATGTGGCCGTGCCGCCCAAATCGGGCGCAATCCGTTTCGAGGACCCCAGGCTGGCCATGATGATGGCCGCGCCGCCGAAAAAACTCGACGCGCGGGTGGAAAACCGCAGCTTTATGGACGTTGAGCCCAAACCCGGCATGTTGCTCTTATGGGAAAGCTGGCTGCGGCACGGGGTTCAAGCCAATGGGGCGCGGGGCAAACGTATATCGGTGAGTTTCAATTACCGGCTGGACTAACGAGCACTGGGCCCGCCTTCCGCATGGCTTCTTGGAAT
>DATHLY010000414.1:0-4400 GCA_035487655.1 Rhizomicrobium sp.
ATGAGCCCACAGGACCTTATCTTCAATATGCAATTCTTCATCGTGGCCGGTCACGAAACCACGGCGTTGGCGCTGGCATGGTCACTCTATCTGCTGGCCAATGTGCCGGAAGAACAGGAAAGGGCGCGCAATCAGGCGCGCGGGGTTTTGCAAGGCCGAAATGCAGGGCCGGACGATCTCGCCGCCATGCCTTTCATCCGCCAGGTGCTGGAAGAGGCAATGCGGCTGTATCCCCCGGTCGGTCTGCTGGCGCGGACCGTGGTCGCCGAGGATGAATTATGCGGACGGCGGATGCGCCCGGCCGACATTCTGTTTTTGCCGATTTGGGCGCTGCACCGGCATGAATTGCTATGGGACAGGCCTCAAGAATTCCGCCCCGAACGGTTCGCGCAGTCCGGCCCCGAAATGCGGGACAGATACCGATATCTGCCTTTCGGGGCGGGGCCGCGCGTTTGCGTGGGGGCCGACTTCGCCATGATGCAGGCCCAGATCATTCTAGCCACGCTCGTTCAGCGGTTTCGTTTCGCGCCTGGCATGCCGCGCCCCCATCCCGTCATGATGATGACGGTACGGCCTGAACCGGGCGTGTTCGTGAAAGTCGCGCCGATTTGATGCCCAAGGCGTGAACAGGCATGGACGAACCTTACCGGTTATCCGCCGGAATGAAGATCACCTGGTCGACCAAGATGCGATTCGGTTTGTTCCGGATGTCCGGATTGGCCGCCTGGATCAAACGGAATTTGGAGGCATCGCCATAGACCTTCAGCGCTATGTCCGACAGCATGTCGCCCCGCACGACTTTGTATTTCGCGCCCGCGACAGGGTTGGGAGAAACATCTTCCTGGGCCGGCGCGACAGTGGCGGCGTTTGCCGGCGCGTCCGGCTGTGTGGACGCCGGACGAAGCGGCGGGCTGGAGGTCGCGCCCTTATCCGCCTGGGCCGGGATTGGTATATTGACCGCGGGCGCCGGCGCATGTTGGACGGGCGGAGCCGAAGGCGCGACAGTTCGCGGCTTAGCGACCGAAGTCGCGGCCGCGGTTTGCAAATCGCCTTCTCTGTCGCCAGTAAAAAGCCTTGGCGCCACAAGGACCCCAGCCACCGCAGCGATCAGAATGACGGCGCCGGCCGCCGCCACCAGCTTCAGGCCGCGCTTGGGTACCGGTGATTCCTCACGCAAAGGCTGCGGCGGCGAGATCCTTTCCTTGCGAAGTGGCACGACAACCGATTCCCGAACGTGATCCCTTTGCGGACTAGGATCCGGGCTACGCTCCGGCTTGCGGGGAACCTGCTTGCCCGACCGAATCTCGGCGACAGCCTGGTCCAGCTGGGAAGGTTTACCGGTCGCCGCAACCAGGCGTTTGAGTTCTTCGCCAAAACGCGGATCTTCCGCATTCAGCACAATCAGCGTGCGCTGCAGTTCTTCGTCGCCGACAAAGGCTTCACCCTGCAGGCGCCGGATGGACTCCGCCTCATATTCCTTCACACGGCCGCGATCGCGGCCCTTGAGCAACAGGCCACGAAACTCATCAACATTCCGGCTGGATAAGGCACTTAGCCGACGGACGGCCTGCTGGATGGCCTGGTCATAATTCAAATAGGTCAACCACAATTCCTGATCCGCGTCGGCGGACGGCCGGTCGGATGGAATCGCGGAAGTTTCTGACTCATCGGCTGTCACGAGACGCCCTCTCCATGGCCCGGTCGGACCCTAGCCTAGCCCTCTCCAGCCGGTTCAGGCGACAACAAAAGCATAGCGATCCGAGGTTGGTTAACGCGGTCCACGCGGTTAACCTTCACAGGCTGCGGTTACAGGATGCGGTGGAACCAGGCGAGCGAGAGGCCGGCCGCCGTCAGCATCAGCGCCGCTGCCAGGGCGGCAAAGAAGCTGGTGATCTCCATTTCGCGCGTTTCCACGACCAGTTGGCGCGACAGGACGTCATAAACCGCCTTCAGGTCTTCGGCGCTGGTGGCGTGGAAATACTTGGCCCGCGTCATGTCGGCGATTTTCTTAAGAGACTCTTCGTCCAACTGGGCGCGCATCGACCAGCCGCCAAAGCCGACGATATTGCCGTGGGCGGTGCCAAAGCCGACGGTATAGACCCGCAAGCCATATTCGCTGGCGGTGCGCGCCGCCTCGATGGGATCAAAGCCGGCATTGGTCTGCCCGTCCGTCAGCAGTATGACCACGGCGTTCTTGAAGGAACCCGGCTCCACCGGAATGTGCTTCTTGGGCGGGCCGGAAGGGTTTTGGCCCAGCGCCGTTCCGCCATAACGGTCGCGGAAGTCGTAGCTGCCCCAGCGGCCGTAGCCGCCGAAATTCTGGGAATTGAATTGATTGATCGGGAAATTGTCTTGCGGGAACAGGGTGGACATCGCCACCAGGATGCCGCTACCCACCGCCGTGCCGCGCTGCAGTTCGAACCGATCGATGGCGGCATTCAGGGCGGCATGGTCAGTGGTGGGCGTCTGCACCAGAAGCGCCGTTGCGGCAAAGGCGACGATGCCGATCCTGACGTCGCGCGGCTGGCCCTTGATATAGGCCTTGGCGGCATTTTGCGCCGCGACGATACGTGAGGGATTGACGTCGTTGGCGCGCATGCTGCCGGATACATCCATCACAAGCATCACGGTTGCCACGCGCGATGGCAGGCTCACCTCCGCCGACGGACGGGCCATGGCCAGCAGCAGCAGAGTGAGAGCCGCAAGCATCAACGCCGGCGGCACATGCCGCCGCCAAGTCGAAGCCTGGGCGGCTTGCTTGACCAGCGCCAGGTTGGAATAGCGAAATGCGCCCTTGCGCCGCCGCAGCAGCAACAAGATGTAGCCGGCGATAATCAGCGGCACCAGAAACAGTAGCCATAGCGCAATTGGCCAGTCGAAAGAGATGCTGGGAATAAAGCCTCCCAAGCGCGACCAGGTGATTTGATCGAGCGTTTTCATGCCGGCCTGCGCAAACTCTGCTTGCGCATGTCAGCAAAGCGCATGGACGCGTCTATCACGTCATCCTCGGTGGCCAGTTCCAACACGTCTACGCCGGATCGTTCAAAGGCCGAGCGCAACGCATTTTCCCGCGCGTCCGCGGCCGCCGCGAAACGGGCCCGAAAGTTGCGGGCGTGTGTGTCCACAAACAATTGTTCTCCGGTCTCCGCGTCCTGGAAAGTCAGGAAACCAAGATCGGGCATGCGGGCTTCCAGCGGATCCGTCAGCCTGACCGCGATCACATCATGGCGCATGGCCAACGGTGTCAGACTCTCCTCCCAGCCCGGCACGCTGATAAAGTCCGACACCACAAACACCAGCGATCTGCGGCGGATTGCACCGGCCGCCTCCTTCAGCACCTGCTTGAGATCGGTTGAGCCGGGGCTCGGACGATGGTTGGCGACCTCGTTGAGGATATGCAGCAACTGCCGCCGGCCGCCATTGGCCGGGATCAGGCGGTCTATCCTGCCTGAGAAAATCATCGCGCCGGTGCGATTGCCGCGCCCCAGCAGCAACCGGCACATCAAGGTGGTGAATTCCACCAGCACTGTGTGCTTAGATACGCTGACGCCTTCGAAATGCATCGAAGGACTCATATCGAGGAGAAACCAGACCGATATCTCCCGGTCCTCCAGATAGTCGCGGACATAAGGTTCGCCCAGCCGGGCCGTGGCGTTCCAATCGATCCGGCGGACATCGTCATGGAACTGGTATTCGCGCAAGTCCGCGAGATCCAAGCCATCGCCACGCGACGGGCTTCGATAGTCGCCCTGCAGCAGTCCTTCAAGCCGCCGCACCACCGGCAACTGCAGGCGTCTGAGGATATTTTCAGAGGCTTGCGGCACGAACGGTCTCCAGCACCGGCGGCGGCACGGCGCGCATGATTTGATTCACAATCTGGTCCGACGTCAGACCCTCGGACAGCGCCTCATAGGACGGCACCAGTCGGTGGCGCAGGACATCGGCCGCGACATCCACCACATCGCCGGGCAGCACATAGTCACGGCCTCTGATGAAGGCGAGCGCGCGTCCCGCTTCGATCATGGAAATGGAGGCGCGCGGGCTGGCCCCATACTGAATGAAACGCTGATACTGCGGTAATCCGCATTTTTCCGGCACGCGCGTTGCGGTCACGAGCTTGACGGCATAGATTATGAGGGACGGATCGACATAGAGCTTGCGCGCCGCCTTTTGCATCTCCAGCAGCGCCTCGGTGGATGTCACCGCGCCCACCGGCACCGGCTCGCCGGTGACTCGTTGGACGATGACGAATTCCTCTTCCTCGCTGGGATAGCCGATCAGCACTTTCATCATGAAGCGGTCGACCTGCGCCTCCGGCAGGGCATAAGTGCCCTCGATCTCGATGGGGTTCTGGGTCGCCATCACCACAAATGGCCTGGGCACGGCGAAAGTTTCGCCCG
>DATHLY010000415.1:0-2904 GCA_035487655.1 Rhizomicrobium sp.
TTCCACCGCGTCCATGGAAAGCGCCCGGATGGCATTGGCGAGGCTTCGGACGTGGTGTTGGTCAGGGAGGGCCTGATCGGGCGCGGTCATGGGAATTCCCCGGCTGGTGGTGGCTGGCCTTAGCGAGCGGCTGGCGCTCCCGTCAAGGCCTGTGGATATGTCGGCAACGCGTATCGGTTGACCCGATTTCCCACACCAGTGCCGCGGGTCCGAAATTCGCCAACCATCGATATCGAGAGATTGCGAATTTCGGACCCGAAACGGCACTGGATTCAATGATTTCTCTCGCGTCCGCGATCCTGCAATCCGCCAATTGCCCGATATCATGTTCTTGCGGATTGCGGAATCGGGACGCGAGAGCCTAAGGTCTTGGGGAAATTGAGCGATGAGGCGCGCATGAGCCGGCTGGATTTGGCGCAAAACCGCTTTCAGGCAGCCCTAGAAGCCCTGGAAAACACTGTGGCTTCGGTGGGAGAAAATCTGGATGCGGCCGCCAAGTTGCCCGAGCGCATCGCCGAGCTGGAAGCCGAGCGCGAAAAATTGCTCGCCCGCGTCGCGGAACTGGAAGACGAAGTCAGTGCCTTGTCGGGCCTGACCGAGGAAGTCGAAGGCCGGTTGGATGGCGCCATCGGCGAAATTCGCGCCGCCTTGGCGCGCTAGAAGGAGATAAGTCCATGCCGCTGGTCAATGTTATGGTGAATGGCCGTGCCTACACCATCGCTTGCGATGACGGCGAAGAGGGCCATCTCAAGGAACTGGCCGCCCATGTCGACGCCAAGACGCGCGAAGTGCTGAATTCAGTGGGGCAGGTGGGCGATGCCCGCATGCTGCTGATGGCTGCTCTGTTGATCGCCGATGAACGACATGAACTCAGCGGCAGAACCGAGTCCGGTTCCGTGAGCGATGGCGACACGCACAGCCTGCATTTGCGCGCGGAACAGGCCGAAAGCGCGGCCGCCGATGCGCTGGAAGGCGCCTCCAAGAAATTGGAGGACATTGCGGTCCGGCTCGCGCACGCTTAAGTTACAGGCGGACGGTCACTGTCTCGCGCGTCAGGTTGCGATGCCCAGGGGCCTTAATGGTACTCATCGGGAGTTGTCCCTGACCGGGACCGTGGTTCCGGACACATGACGCCCACCTGCACTTGCAGGCCCATGAGATCCAATACCAACGGCGAATACGGTACCGTCCACCCGGCGCGCGAAGCGCGCGAACAGGTCCGGTGGACCTGTGAGAGGGTGGCGGTGCCGCGAGCTTGGGCGAGCGGCTCGGCAACCGCCACCAATGGTAATTGATGATCGGGCCAATGCTTTCAAAATCCGACCTCCGCATTGCCGCGCGCGAAAAGCGCCTGACTTTAAAACACCCGGATTTCGCGAGCGAGATCGCGCGGCATGCCGAGGCACTGGCGATTCCCAAAGGTTCGGTGGTGGGCGGCTATCACGCGCTGCCGGACGAAGCCGATCCCGCCTTGCTGTTGGAACGGCTGGTCGAGCTGGGTTGCCATATCGCCTATCCGCGGGTGGCCACCAAAGGCTTGCCGCTGGAATTCCATCGTGTGCCGGATGGCGAAGTGATGGCGCCGGGGGTCTTCGGCATTCATGAACCGCTGGATATTTGGCCGCGCGCCACGCCGGACGTGCTGTTGGTGCCATTGCTGGCTTTCGATTCCAGCGGCCATCGGCTGGGCCATGGCGGCGGCTTTTATGACCGCACCATTGCGCTGTTGCAGGTGCGGGCGATCGGCATTGCCTATGCCGGCCAGGAAATCGATCTCTTGCCGCACCAGCCTCACGACGCCGTCCTCGACGCGGTCCTGACCGAGCGCGGCCTTACCAAATTCCCGGAATGAGGCGAAAGCGCACGCGGCTCATGTAATCGGCATAGCCGGGCAATTCGCGCTTCAACAACTTTTCCTCCGCAACGGCCCGTGACGCCAGTCCCGCAAGGAAAAGCGGCACGCCCAGCAGGCCGTACCAGGACCCCAGCAAGAGCGGCATGCCAACCAGATAGATCAGGGCCGACGCATACATGGGATGGCGGACAAGCGCATAGGGTCCACCATCGATCACGCGCTGGCCGCGCTCGGACTGCAAACGCACGACCGGCGCCGCGAAGCTGTTTTCGCGGAACACCCGCATCGTCGCCAGGTAGCCCAGGATCACCAAGAGGCCGCCCGCGCCGTTGAGCCAGAGCGGCATCTCGGAGCTGTGCCAGCGCCGGGCATCCAGTCCCATCAGCGCAAGCCAGCCGAACCAGACCAGAACAAAGACAAGCAGAAATATCTTGTCCCACAAAGGCTGGCCTTGCTGGCTGAGGGGACCCAGGCGGGCAGCGAGCAATGCGGGGTCGCGCCGCATCAGCCACAGGCTGAACAGGATGCTGCCCAAAAAGAAGATCACCACAAACGCCCAGCCCTGCGGCCAGCGCCAATCGCCGGCGGCTGCGAATAGGAGAATCCCCATCAGGCCGAACCAGGTGGCCGATTTCAGGAACAGGGAACGGAGCAATTTGTCCGGCTGCATGACGCGCTCTTTGTGTTAAGAGGTGCAATGAACATTCTCTTCCTGGGCGATATTGTCGGCAAGCCTGGCCGTGACGCGGTGCATGCCGAACTGGCGGGGTTGCGCCAACGCCTCAAGCTCGATTTCGTCATCGCCAATGGCGAGAATGCCGCCGGCGGTTTCGGACTGACCCGCGCCATCTCGGAGGAATTTTTCGCGCTCGGTATCGACGTGATTACCACTGGCAATCACTGGGCCGACCAGAAGGAGATCCTCACTTACATTGACAGCGAGGACCGCATCCTGCGTCCCGCCAACTATCCTTTGGGCACGCCCGGACGCGGCGCCAATCTCTACCAGACGCCGCAGGGCAGCGTGCTGGTGATCAATGTCATGGGCC
>DATHLY010000416.1:0-3225 GCA_035487655.1 Rhizomicrobium sp.
GGACGTGAGAAGCCCCAGATCATCGCGATCCTCCGCGCTTTCGATCCGCCAAGCATCGATGGCAATATCCTGGGTGGAGGCGCCAAAGGCCACCGCCAACGCCACCGCGCCCAGAATGCTCAGGCCATGACCGGTGCCTAAGATTGCCATGACGATCAGGCCGGAGCCGACCAGAAGCTGGGTCAGCAAAATCCAACCACGCCGCCGGCCCAACGCACCCAACACGGGCACGCGGATGCGGTCGAGGAATGGCGCCCAGAGGAATTTCAGGGAATAGGCGATGCCGACCCAGGAAATGAAACCGATGGCCACGAGCGTTGAGTGCTCATCGCGCAGCCAATAGCCCAAGGTGTTGCCCACCAGGTTGAAGGGCAGTCCCGAGGAGAATCCCAGCGCCAGCATGGTGAGCACGCGGGGGCTGAGATAGTCGCGGAATTGATAGCGCCGGCGCGCCGAATTCGTCATGCGGCGACGATATGCGAAGGCTCCTCGCCGGGAAACAAGGCCTTGAACATTTCTTCCAGCTCGGCGGGATTCACCGGCTTGGTGAGAAACCCGTCCATCCCCGCCTCCAGGCAGGAATGCCTGCCCGCTTCCAGCACATCGGCTGTCAGCGCCACGATGGGCATGCGGGGTCTTCCGCTCTGCGCCTCGCCGGCGCGAATGGCGCGCGCCGCCTCGATCCCATCCATGCCCGGCATGTGAATGTCGGTGAGCAGAAGGTCATGATCGCCTTCGGCGGCCGCCTTGACGGCATCCGTGCCGGTGGTGACTTCGGTGATCCTGTGGCCGCGACGTCGCAGCAACTCGCGGATCAGGAGCATGTTGATGGGATTGTCCTCGGCCAGAAGGATATCCAGGCCTTCGCAGGATTCGTACAGATTCGTTCTATCCGCGCAGCCTGGCGCAACCACCGGCGTGACGTCTGCTTCGGGCCGGACGGAGTCAGCGTCCGTCAAAGCCAATCCATCATGGCATTGCAGAAGCTGCGTCACCAGAGAGGATTGGCGCACCGGCTTGACCAGATAGCCGGCAAAGCCGTTCGCGCGTATGTCCGGCAAAACGGCGCGCGCATTGGGGGCGAGCAAGACCAGGCGGGGCGTATTCGGCAGCGGCTGCATTGCAAGCTCCGGCCGATGGCCGGTGCCCGCATCCACCAGGATGACATCGGCATCCTGTTCGCTTTCAACCGGAATGCCGCCGGAGGCGGCGATTTGCAGATGAAGCCCTTCACGAAAGGGCGCATTGCGGCTGACCACGGCGATCCGCATGTCCTGGAGCGGTGTATTGTCTTTCGCCGGCGCCGCGACTGTAAGGGGCAAGGTGAACCAGAAACAGGAACCGCCGCCCCCACCACCGAGTGACGTCCGCGCGTCCACGCCGATCTCTCCGCCCATGCTTTCCACCAGGCGCTTGGAGATGGCGAGCCCCAATCCGGTGCCGCCAAACTTGCGCGCATGGCTGGAATCGGCCTGGACGAACTCGGCGAAAATCGCGTGACGCTTGGAGGGCGCAACACCCACGCCGGTGTCGCGTACCTCGATGCGCAATCCCCCATCCACCAGCGAGGCTTCCACGCAGACCCCGCCCTCTTCGGTGAATTTGACGGCATTGCCCATCAGATTGTTGATGACCTGGCGCAACCGCCCCTCATCGGCGCGGAGCAGGCGCGGCACCTGGGGCGCCACCACGGTGGAAATCTCCACGCCCTTGTCATAGGCGCGCTGACACAAGAGCTCGGCCGCGCCCGACAGCAAAAGACGCAAGTCCACCTCGTCTTCGTCCAGCTGCAGCATGCCGGCCTCGATCTTGGAGAAATCCAGTACGTCGCCGATCAAGGTGAGCAGCGCCTCGCCGGAACGGGTGATGGCTTCGGCATAGGTGCGCTGTTCGGGACGAAGCTCGGTTTCCAACAGCAGCCGTCCCATGCCCAGCACGCCGTTCATGGGCGTGCGGATCTCATGGCTCATGGTGGCCAGGAAGCCGGATTTGGCGCGGCTGGCTTCTTCGGCCTTGTCGCGCGCGTCGGTCAGTGCCTCTTCCAAGGTTTTGCGGTCGGTGATGTCGCGACCCACGCTTTGGACTTCCACCAGCCGGCCGTGGGAATCGCGGACCGCGAAATCCTCCCAAGCGATCCAGCGATAGCCTTCGGCGGTCCTTACATGCTGATCATAACGGGCGCGGCTTGCGCCGGACTCCAAAAGGCCGCCGGATTTGATCGCTTTGATTTGCCGGGCGGCGCGATTGCCGGGATGCGACTCCGGCACAAAGGGGTGGCCGATTGCCGCGACCGGATCGAGTCCGAACAATCTGAAAAAAACGTCATTGCCATAGGTCAAGCGGTTGGAGGCATCGCGCCGGAAGATGGCGTCGCCTTGCGCGTCCACCAGGCCCTTGTAGCGCGCCTCGCTTTGATTGAGCCGCGCATTGATGGCGGCGGCATTGGTCAGCGATGCTTCCAGGCGGCCGGCGACAGTCTGGAGCTGGACCGCCTGACGCGACAGCATTTCGCCGCGCCCGCGCGCGCTGTGCAAAGTCTTGAGCAGGAAGGCGAGCGTCAGGGCCACCAGCAGGCCAAAACAGACGGACGGGACCAGGGTCAGCCGGCCCGTGAACATGATTTCCGCAAGCGCGGCCACCACCAGGGTGCCCGCCATGCCGCCCAGGACGATGCGAAGGAGCCGCAACACGGAGAATGCGAGCCTTTTGCCGGACTTCGAAGGCCAAAGTCTGCCCGAATGACCTTCAGAAACCTTTAAGATGTCTGTTTCGGCATTAACCGCGCCCGCCCCAGGTTCCCGCCGCGCACTGCGCCGAATATAGCATATACTTCAAAGGCTTATCGCATAATCCGGCCGCTGTCACAAAAGCTTTGCAAGACTGTGATGTTCGTTGCGTGGACCGGGTGTGAATTGCCCCCCGTTTCATGACTTTATGATTTCGCCGGGGCCGTCTTTGACAGATATCAGCTTGCAGGAAAATCCACAGTCCCTGGCCGCCGATTTTTCCGCCCGCGTCGAAACCGCCCGGCGTGCCGGCGCTGGTGATTTCCGTTTTCGGCTCATGGCGCTGCTGGCGGCGCTGGCGGTCCTGGCGATTTTCGGCGGCGTGATCGCCTCCCTGCTGATTGGCACAATGCTTTCCTTCAAGGCCTTCGGCTTCGGGTTCGTTACCAGCCAGGCCTGGAGTCCGACCCGCGAGCTTTTCGGCGCAATGCCCGCGATT
>DATHLY010000417.1:0-3289 GCA_035487655.1 Rhizomicrobium sp.
GCCATTCGAGGCGCCAGGGCCGGCCGAACGCGCCGAGCGTGTCGCGGTGGTCGCCGCCATGATCTATCTGTTGTTCAACGAAGGTTACAGCGCCGGCAACGATCCCAAGCGCGCGCCATTGTGCGACGAGGCGATCCGGCTGGCGCGGCTGTTGCTGCGCCTGTTCCAGACCGAGCCCGAGATCATGGGCCTTACCGCCTTGATCCTATTGCAGCAGGCGCGGCTTGCGGCACGCTTCGATGCCAGCGGTGAATTCATTCTGCTGGAAGATCAGGACCGTTCCTTGTGGGACGGAAAGCTGATCAATGAGGGGTTGGCACTGGTGGACAAGGCGATGCGCCACAACCGCCCCGGTCCCTATCAGGTGCAGGCGGCTATCGCCGCCACCCATTCCCGCGCACCCCGCGCCGTCGAAACCGACTGGGAAGGGATCGATCATCTTTATCAGGCGCTGGAACGGATGCAGCCTTCACCGGTGATCACCTTGAATCGCGCGGTGGCGGTGGCCAAGCTTCAGGGACCCGAGACGGCGCTGGCCATGATCGAGCCGCTGGAGAATTCCCTGGCGGGTTATTTCCATTATTTCGGCGCGCGCGGCGCCTTTCTGCTGCAACTGGGACGCGGCCAGGAAGCCCGCATCGCTTTCGACCGCGCCATCGCGCTGGCCAATACGCCGGCGGAAGCCGCCCATATTCGCCGCCATCTGGACCGGCTGATGGCGTCGGCCGAAAAACCTCTCGTCAGCGGGGCGTCATAATGGGGGAATAATTTTCGCGCGCTTGTCGGAGCAGGCCCCGCAGCACCGTCTTACAGGCACAACCCTCTTATAGTTACGCAAGGAGATTTCCCATGGCCGAAGCACAAGGTACCCCGCCTGCTGCCGTCAAAGGCGGTGTCGTCGCCTATCTGAGCATCGACGGCGCCATAAAGGCGGCCGAACATTATAAAATGGCCTTTGCTGCTGAACAGGTGCATCTCAATCCCCCCGACGACAAGGGCCGCACGATGCATGTGCATCTTTACATCAATGGCGGCTCGGTGATGCTGAGCGATCCTTTTCCCGAGCATGGCCACCCCTACGTTCCTGCCGCTGGCTTTTCGCTGATGCTGCCAGTCAAGGACGTGGATGCCTGGTGGCAGCGTGCGGTGGATGCCGGTTGCACCCCCACCATGAAGCCGGAGAATATGTTCTGGGGCGACCGCTATGCCCAGGCCAAGGATCCGTTTGGGGTCCTTTGGGCGTTCGTTGGGCCGAAAAAAACCTAACTTGCGCAGCGTGTTTTTCATTCGCAAAATGGCGACATGAGCATTTATGTCGGTATTGGAGGGTGGGTCTACCCCGAATGGAGAGACACCTTCTACCCCAAAACCCTCTCCCAGAAGCGGGAGCTGGAATATGCCAGCTCCCGCCTCACTGCCATCGAGATCAACGGCACCTATTACGGATCGCAGAAGCTGGAAAGCTTTCGTAAATGGCATGACGAGACGCCCAAGGATTTCGTCTTCACCCTGAAAGGCCCGCGTTTCGCCACCAACCGGAGGGTGCTGGCGGAGGCCGGCGAATCGATCGAGAGATTCTTTGCCAGCGGCGTCACCGAGCTAAAGGAAAAGTTGGGGCCGGTGAACTGGCAGTTCATGGCAACCAAGAAGTTCGATGCCAAGGACTTCGAAGCATTTCTAAGTTTGCTGCCGCAGAAAGTGAATGGCATTGCCATCCGTCATGCAGTGGAAGTGCGCCATGACAGTTTCAAGGACAAAACATTCATCGAAATGTGCCGCAAGCATGGCGTGGCTATCGTCTTCGCCGCGGACAGCGAATTCCCCCTGATCGGCGATGTGACTGCGGATTTCGTCTATGCCCGCCTCATGGGCACCCGCGCGAAGGAAAAGCTCGGCTATCCGGCCGCGATGCTCAAGACTTGGGCGGAACGCGCCCATGACTGGGAGAAAGGCCAATCCCCCAAAGCCTCCATGCTGCTGGCGCCCGCCGCACCGAAGAAGAAGCGCGACGTCTTCCTGTTTGTGATCAGCGGCGCCAAGGCGCGCAACCCTGCCGCCGCCCAAGCGATCATCGCCGCGCTGTAGGTGCAATGGCGCCATGCGCAGGGCGGTAATGGACAAATATCGCACCTGGCCCGAGCATCATCTTTGGCAATGGGGGCGCTGAACAATGCAACTGATCGGAATGCTGGATTCGCCCTATGTGCGGCGAGTGGCAATATCGTTGAAAGTGCTGGGCCTGCCCTTCGACCTCGACCAGGTGTCGGTATTCCGCCATTTCGACAGGTTTTCCTCCATCAACCCCGTGGTCAAGGCGCCGAGTTTCATCACCGATGACGGCGTGGTGCTGATGGATTCCAATCTGATCTTGGAGCACATCACCCACCTAGCGCCCCGCTGCCTAATGCCCGCAGACCGGGCGGAGCATGAGATCGCCTTGCGCCGGATCGGGCTGGCGCTGGCGGCTTGCGAGAAGACCGTCTCCATTATCTATGAGCGCAATCTGCGCCCGGCGGAAAAGCATCACCAGCCCTGGCTGGACCGGGTGCTGGGCCAGTTGCTGACCGCCTATCGCATCCTGGAACAGGAGGTTTCGCCCGACTGGTTCACCGGCGAGGAATTGATGCAGCCGCAGATCACAACCGCGGTGGCCTGGCGCTTCACCCAATACAATGTGCCCGAGTTGGTCGTTTCCGACGATTTCCCGAAACTGTCGGTGCTGTCGGCGCGCGCGGAAAAACTGCCGCCATTTACGGAAACAGACTTTTCCTGAACCGCTGTCCGCGAGGCCGGCAAGCTTGACAGTCTTGGGCCCGCGCGCGGCATAGTACCTCCCGGCCGCCATAGGACATAACAAACCGCGCCAGGGAGATTGCATGAGCAAGGTCGCCATTGTGGGCGCAGGCTTTATCGGGCGCGCCTGGGCCATCAGCTTTGCCCGCGCCGGGCACGCCGTGGCGCTGTGGGACGACGACGCAACGGCCCCGGGCAAGGCGCTCAGCTATATCGAGAAGCTTTTGCCCGATCTTGGAGCGCAGGACCTGCTCAACGGAGGCAGCGCCAGGGACGTGCGCGCCCGCATGCGCGCCGCGGACCGGTTGGAAGAGGCGCTGTCGGATGCCGATTATGTGCAAGAGAACACACCGGAAAATCTCGACATCAAGCGCGCCGTCTTTGCGCGGCTGGATGCGGCGGCGCCGCAAGGCGCGATCCTGGCAAGTTCGACCTCGGCCATTCTGCCATCGGCTTTCACCGAATTTCTGGTGGGACGCGCGCGCTGCCTCGTGGT
>DATHLY010000418.1:0-4203 GCA_035487655.1 Rhizomicrobium sp.
GTTGCTGAGTTGAGGCGGTTGCCGCGCCGCACTCAGATCACCAAGCATGACTGCGTGGAAGGTTGGACGGCGATCGGCATGTGGACCGGCGTGCCGGTCGGCCTGTTGCTCAAGGCGGCAGGGCTGCAGCCGGGCGCGCGCTATGCCGTGTTTCATTGCGCCGACAATCTGACCGGCGAGCCGTCCAAGGGCGGCGAACAAAGTCCCGGCCAATATTATGAAAGCATCGACCTGCGCGATGCTCTCCATCCTCAGACGATTCTGGCCTATGGCTTTAATGGCAAGCAGCTCGACGTGCCGCATGGGGCGCCGCTGCGGCTGAGGGTCGAACGCCAGCTGGGCTACAAACAGGCCAAATATGTCGAGCGCATTCAGATCGTGGACAGCTTTGCCAATATCGCGGGCGGGCAGGGCGGCTATTGGGAAGACCGCGGCTATGAATGGTATGCGGGGATCTGAATTTCCCGATTTCGCCTGTAACCTCCATTCCCCGCGCCGCGAATATCCCCTCAGAACCGCACCAATCAGGCAAGAATCGTCTCAACGGGAAATGCCATGGAACACTCTTATGCGATCGGAGCAGTTTTCTTAGGCGGACTGGCACTTGCCAGCGGTTCCGTGCAGGCCGCGCCACAGCCGCCTCTGACGGTGGTGGAATTGTTTCAAAGCCAAGGCTGTTCGGATTGCCCGCCGGCCAATGCCAATGTCATGGCGCTCAGCGACCGGCCCGATCTCCTGACCCTAAGTTTCGGCGTCACCTATTGGGACCAGTTGGGTTGGAAGGACACTTTTGCGTCACCACAATACACCGCCCGGCAATGGGACTATGCCCGCGCCCTGCATCACAGCGAGGTCTATACGCCACAGGTGATCGTCAATGGCGGGGCGGACATTACCGGTCGAAACAAGGCTGAACTGGAATCCCTGATTCGCCGAGAGACCAACCTCATAGCGCCGCCGCTTGGGATCGACGCCAGCAAGGTGCATGTGGGCGAAGACGTGACCGTCCGTATGACCAACGCAAAGGGGGTCCACTATGACGTCTGGCTGGTGCGCTTTGATCCCAGGATAGAGAATGTGCCCATTGCGCGCGGCGAGAATGGCGGGCTGACGCTTCCGCACAAAAATGTCGTCAAGCAATTGGTGAAGCTCGGCGTCTGGAGCGGCACCGCGGTGGACTTTCCGCTGCCGGCCGCGACACAGGCCGGTCTTAAAGACGCCGTGTTGGTGCAGAAGGGCCCCGGCGGCGCCATCGTGGCCGCGGCGCGGTGAGTGAAATGCGAATGATGCGGACATGTCCGCCAAACCTGTTCCAGCAAGTTGGAACGCCCGGCCGTGGATCGCGGCTTTATCGAGGAGAAGAGCAATGAAGAATTTCGGAAGGATGGCCGGTTTGGCCCTGTTCGTCGGCATGAGCGTCGCCGGTTCGGCACTGGCGCAATCCGCATCGGGTGGCGCGATGTCCAATGGGTCGATGTCGAACGACTCCATGTCACACAGCGCGATGTCGGGCTCCATGACCGGATCGATGGATCACGACAAGATGAAAAGCAAAAAGAAGCACAAGAGCGCCATGACCAACGGCTCCATGTCAGGCGGCTCAATGTCCAATGGCAGCATGAGCGGGCAGGGGCACTGAGCGAGTTGCAAAATTACGTTGTCATCCCCGGCCGAGCGCTGTGCAGCAGCGCGAGGGGGAGGGGACCCAGGTCGCGATACTGTCACGGTGGTTGGCACCTGGGTCCCCTTCCCTCACATCGCGCTTATGCGCGATGTTCGCCGGGGATGACAAGAAAGTTGTGAAGCACTAACATTCCCCGATAACGACAATAAGGGGAGCGCCATGCGCCTGTTTTTTGCCGCCGCGCTTGCGGCCTTCATTTCCACCTCCGCCACGGCCGCCGATTTGACCGTGCTCGCGCCCGGCTTTGTCAAGTTCGCCGGCATCGACGATCTCGCCGCGGCCTATACCAAGGAGACCGGTATCAAGGTGACGGTGAAATCCACCGGCATGGGCGCGATGATGGACACCATCAAGACCGGCTCGCCGGCCGCCGATGTGGTGATGCTGCCGCAGAACCTGATGGACCAGCTTTCCGCCGACAAAGGTGTGGTGGCGGGCAGCCGCAAAAGCCTGGGGCGGGTGGAGATTGTGCTGATCGTTCCGGCGGGCGCACCGCATCCCGACATTTCCACCACCGCCAAGCTTGCGGCGGCGCTGCATGCGGCCCGGCACGTCGCCTATTCCAGCCCATGGAAGGACGAGAAAAGCGCCCAGGCCATGATCATCCACGACATTCTGCAGCGGCCGCAGTTCCTGGGTACCCATGAGGTGCTGATCATGAACGGCAATGGCGTGAAGGGCATCAAGGACGGTGCCGACATGGCGCTGCAATTGGAATGCGAAACCCGCGATCCGGCGGTGTCGGTGGTTGGGGCTTTGCCGCCCGAACTCCATGCCTGGCTGGACGGCGATGTGGCGATTTCATCGCGCAGCACCGACCCAAAGGCGGCCGCCGCCTTTGTCGCCTATATTACCCGTGCCGCTGCTACGCCGGTGTGGAAGGCGAATGGGATGGAGCGGGCTTCTTAGGTCGCGAGCCATCAAGTCTGCTAGTTCTTCCCTCTCCCCTTCGTGGGAGAGGACGCAAAATCTTGCACTTAGCGAAGCGTAGGCGGAGCTAAGTGCTTAGATTTTGCTGGTGAGGGGAAAACACACTCACCCCTCACCCGAAAAATCAATGGGTTGAGCGTCGCTAACGCTCCGCTAACCCAGTGATTTTTCTCCCTCTCCCACAAGGGGAGAGGAGAACCAGAATACTCCACGAAATGAATCTGATTGCAGCTTGTTCTAGCTTCCCAACCACACCAGGGTAGCGCTGGCGGCGGGGACATGCACGCGTACGGTGCCGTCTGTCTCGGGCTTGATTCCTTCGCGCGCATTGGGTGCCCAGTTCAGGGTGAAGTCCGATGTCGCGGTCGCCGACGGCGCGTTCAGGAGCATGGGGCGGGCATAGGTTACTTTTCGGCCGGTCGTGACTGATACTTCCGCATCCTGGTGCAGGTCCTTGTTGATCAGCGCCACACGAACTTCCTTGCGGGGATCTGAACCACGAGGGCCACGATTTCCGTATACCGCATGGGCAGTCAGATTGACTCCGCCGGCCTGGCAATCCACCGCCACGAGTTCACCTGCCGCCATAAAGGCGAAGGCGTAGAGACCGTAATATTCCGGCGCCTTGCCATAATGGCCCTTCAGGTCGTCGCTGATGGGCGTGTAATGACTGATCCAGCCCAGGTGATTGACGCCCGTCTCCATGTTCACCCCGGCGCAGCCATGCTCAGCCAGCACGAACAGGTAATCGAGTGCCCATAGCGCGGCTGCGAAAGTATCACTGACGCCTTCCTTGCCGCCGCCGGAGAAGGACGCGGTCTCGCACATCCGCCAGGGCTTGCCCGCAGCCTGTGCGGCGGCCTGGAAACGCGCCAGCACCGGGTCATATTTCGTGTTGTTGGCCAGCAAGGTCTCGATAGTGGCGGCGGGATTGGCCTGGCCGGTGATGTAGTGATGCGCCGTCAGCAGCGCGATGTCATGCTCGTCGCGCGCGAACTGCTCCATCCAGTCCGTAGCCCCCGCCAGGTCCGGCCCCGCGAAGCGTGCATGCGGCAACACAGCACGGATCGCGGCTTTGTAGCGGCGAAAATCGGCGAGCCATGCGGGATAGCCGTAATCGGCGCCGCGATGGCCGGAGCGCGGAAACAGATCGGGCTCATTGCCGATCTCCAGCGCCAGCAACTTGTCGCCCATGATGTTCGCCACGGCGCGGGCTTCTTCCACTGCGTTGTCCAGTCTGTCGTCGCCCAGGTTCAGGCCCCAGATCAGCTTCCACTTGATGGCATCGAGGAAGCCACGCAGGTCGCGCAGATTGGCTTCGCTCACCACCGTGGCCTTGGGCGCCGATACTGGCGTGCCATGGGCGTCGTATCGTGAGAAGTCGGACGTGTTGCCGCCGACGCGGATAATGCCCTGTCCCTCGATCCCAAGTCCCAGCAATAACTGTACATAGTCGTTGTTCTTGGCTGACAGCAGGCCCGGCACCGCGACCGAGGAAATTTCATAGCCCAGGCCCATGAAATCGGTCGGGATGCGGCCCAGGCTCTTGCTCGCGTCGACGCGCACCGTGACTTGACCGGGGGTGGCGC
>DATHLY010000419.1:0-3226 GCA_035487655.1 Rhizomicrobium sp.
GTGAAATCATCGCGCCACAAGCCGAGGGCGAAAAACTCACCGTCAAGCTGTGGCTGGCCACCGCCAGAGGCCGAATCAGAAAAGAAGCCGCATGAGCAGGACACTATGAGTTTGGCCGACCTCATTTCCGACCCGACACCGATCGCGGTCTCCTTCGAATTCTCCCCGCCCAGGACCGAGGAGGCGGAAGCAAATCTATGGACCGCGATCCGCCGGTTGGAGCCGCTGGCGCCGTCCTTTGTTTCGGTGACCTATGGCGCGGGCGGATCCACCCGCGAGCGCACCCACGCCACGGTCAAGCGGATCGTGGAGGAAACCAGCCTGAAACCGGCGGCACACCTGACCTGCGTGGCGGCATCGCGGGGCGAGATCGACGAAATCGTGCGGGCCTATTGGGACGCGGGCATCCGCCATATCGTGGCGCTGCGCGGCGACATGCCGGACATGAGCGGGCCCTATTGTCCCCATCCCGACGGCTATTGTTCCACGCCGGAACTGATTGCGGGAATCCGCAAGATCGCGCCCTTTCAGATCAGCGTGTCTTTTTATCCGGAGCGCCATCCGGATTCGCCCAGCCATGGCCATGACATCGAATTGCTGAAAGCCAAGATGGATGCGGGCGCCAGCCGGGCGCTCGGCCAATTCTGTTTTGACAACGACCTGACCGCGCGCTTTCGCGACGATGCGGTGCGCGCCGGCATCACCATTCCCATCGTGCCCGGCGTGATGCCCACCACCAATTTCAAGGGCGTGGCGCGCATGGCGGCCAAGGCGGGCGCTGGGATTCCCGCCTGGCTGGCGCAAGCCTATGAAGGGCTGGATGAGGATGTGGAGACCCGCCGCATTGTCGCCGCCGCCGTGCTGGCCGACCAGGTGGATCAGCTGCGCGAGCGCGGCTTCGGGCAGTTTCATTTCTACACCCTCAATCAGGCCAACCTGACCTATGCGGCCTGCCGCATACTCGGTATCGCACCCAAGGATTTGACATGAGTACTGATATCTTTGGTGGGGCACGTGAGTCCCGCATCGGTTGGATGAAGGAGGAGGCCCAAAAGCGCCTTCTGCTGCTGGACGGCTCCTGGGGCGTGATGATCCAGGGCTTCAAACTGGGCGAAGCCGATTTTCGGGGCGCGCGCTTCGGCAATCATCCCACCGAGCTCAAGGGCAACAATGACCTGTTGACCCTGACCAAGCCCGAGATCATCCAAAGCATCGGCCGGCAGTATCTGGAAGCCGGGGTGGATTTCATCGAGACCAACACCTTCAATTCCAACTTCACCAGCCAAGAAGATTATGGCCTGGGCCATCTGGTGGGCGAGTTGAACGAAGCCGGCGCGCGGCTGGCGCGCGATTTGTGCGACGAATTTTCCACCAGCCGGCGCCCCCGCCTGGTGGCCGGCGTGCTGGGGCCGGCCAATCGGACCGCCTCCATCTCCCCGGATGTCAATGATCCGGCTTTCCGCAACATCACATTTGATGCGTTGCGCGCCACATATCGCGAGGGCGCGCGCGGACTGATCAAAGGCGGCGCCGACGTCTTAATGATCGAAACGGTGTTCGACACCCTGAACTGCAAGGCGGCGATTTTTGCCATTGAAGAAGTGTTTGCCGAACTCGGCCTGCGCCTGCCGGTCTGGATCTCCGGCACCATCACCGATCTGTCGGGGCGAACCCTGACGGGACAGACGCCGGAAGCCTTTTGGCATTCGGTGCGTCACGCCGATCCCTTTGCCATCGGGCTGAATTGCGCGCTGGGCGCCAAGGAGCTGCGCCCCTATATCGCCGACTTGGCGGCGGCCTGCGACACGTTGGTATCGGCCCATCCCAATGCGGGCCTGCCCAATGAATTCGGCGGTTATGATGAGACGCCGGAAACCATGGCGGAAATGATCGGGGAGTTTGCCCGTTCCGGTCTGGTCAACATTGTCGGTGGCTGTTGCGGCACGCGGCCTGAACATATTGCGGCCTTCGGCAAGGCTATCGCCGGCGTGACCCCGCGCGCCGTTCCGGGCAAGCCCAAATATATGCGCTTGTCGGGGCTGGAGCCCTTCACGCTCACGCCCGACCTCAATTTCATCAATATCGGCGAACGTACCAACATCACCGGCTCGGCCAAGTTCCGCAAGCTGATCGCCGCCAACGATTATGAGTCGGCGTTGGAGGTCGCGCGCCAGCAGGTGGAGAACGGCGCCCAGATCATCGACATCAATATGGACGAGGGGCTGATCGACTCTGAAGCCGCCATGACCCGCTTCGTCAATCTGATCGCCGGCGAACCCGATATTTCCAAAGTGCCGCTGATGATCGACAGTTCCAAATGGAGCGTGATCCAGGCAGGGCTAAAATGCTGCCAGGGCAAGGCGGTGGTGAATTCCATCTCGCTGAAGGAAGGCGAGGAACCGTTCCTAGAACATGCCCGGGAAGTGCGGCGCTTCGGCGCCGCGGTGGTGGTGATGGCCTTTGACGAAGCGGGCCAGGCCGATACCCGCGCCCGCAAGCTGGAAATCTGCAAGCGCGCCTATGAGCTATTGGTCAACAAGCTCGGCTTCCCGCCGGAAGACATCATTTTCGACCCCAATATTTTTGCCGTCGCCACCGGCCTGGAAGAGCATAACGAATATGGCAAGGCCTTTGTCGAGGCCACGGCCGACATTCGCGCCGCCTGTCCTTACGTTCATATCTCTGGCGGTGTCTCCAACTTCTCCTTCTCCTTCCGCGGCAATGAGAAGGTGCGCGAGGCCATGCATTCTGTGTTTCTGTTCCACGCCATCAAGGCCGGCATGGATATGGGCATCGTCAATGCCGGCCAGCTCACCGTCTATCAGGACATTCCCACGCCCCTGCGCGAGGGGATCGAGGATGTGCTGTTCAACAAGCGCACCGACGCGACGGAGCGCCTGCTCACCCTGGCGCAGGAATATCGCGGCGACGGTTCCGTGGCCGAAGTGGAAGACGCCGCCTGGCGTTCCCTGCCGGTGATCGAGCGCATCACCCATGCCATGGTGCATGGCATCGACGCCTTCATCGTCGAGGACACCGAACAGGCTCGCAGCGAAGCGGCGCGGCCGCTGGATGTGATCGAAGGCCCGTTGATGGCGGGCATGAATGTGGTGGGCGATCTGTTCGGCGCCGGCAAGATGTTCCTGCCCCAGGTGGTCAAATCGGCGCGGGTGATGAAGAAGGCAGTTGCCTATCTGCTGCCCTTCATGGAAGCCGCCCAGGCCCT
>DATHLY010000420.1:0-6495 GCA_035487655.1 Rhizomicrobium sp.
CGAAATCGGATATTCTTGGCGGCAGGCGCCCTTAAGCGTTATTTCGGGCCAGCGTAGATCTTCACGACTTGATAAAGAAAATCGCGGCCCTCATAAAGGGACCGCACCGGCATGCGCTCATCCACGCCATGTACGCCATCGCCGTCCGGATCACGGAACATGCCGGACAAGCCATAGGTCGGTATGCCGGCCGCGATCAAAAAGCGTGCGTCGGTGGCGCCCGTCGACATGGTAGGAATGACCGGCACGCCCGGCCACATTCTGCCGGCAACTTTTTCCACCGGTCCCAGAATATCCGGTGTCAGCGGCGGAGGCGGAGGGGCAATATGCGAAATCTGGCCTGTGGATGTCGCCGGTCGCAATTCGATTTTCACGCTGGTATCGCCAACCACCGTTTGCAGGTCCTGCAACACCGTATCGGGCGACACGCCGGGGAAAATGCGGCAATTGACGTTGGCTTCGACATGTTCCGGCAGGGCGCTGCGCTCCTCGCCGCCCTTGATCATCGTCGCGACGCAGGTGGTCCGCAGCATCGAATGCCAGTCGGGATTGTTCGACAGCAAGGCATCGGCCACCGCATCCTTGGGATTGGCGAGCAGGGCTTTCATCGCCACGCCAATGTCACCGCCGCGCAGTCCGGCGGTCTTGGTAAAAAATATGCGAGTGGAATCGGAGAACATCACCGGAAACTCATAGGATCCGATGCGGCCGAGCGCCGCCGACATGGCATTTATCGCATTGTTCTTGTGCGGCCTGGCCGAATGGCCGCCCTCATTGGAGGTGGTAAGGGTATAGTCCTGATAGGTCTTTTCGCCGGCCTGGACGCCGACGCTGACCCGTTCGCCCTTTTCATCCATCTCGCCGCTTGCTCCCTCGTTTAGGGCAAAGCCGGCGTCTATCCAGTCGCGGTGATTGGCGGCAAGCCATTGGGCATCCTTGATGCGACCGCCGGTTTCTTCCCCGCAGGCCAGCAGCAGCTTGATGTCGCGGCGCGGTCTGAAGCCCTCCTGGCGCAATCGGACCAGGCTATCGACCCACACCGCCGCCATTGCCTTGTCATCGGTTGTGCCGCGGGCATGAAAATGGGTCTTGTCTTCGATCAGCCTGAAAGGATCGGTTTTCCATTCCGCCCGGTTCACATTCACCACATCGATATGAGCCATCAGAAGCAGCGGCTTTATCGAGGGATTGCTACCGTGCAGCACCGCGATCAGCCCGCCATCCTTAGGAAGATTCGGCGGGATGTAGAGATTGAGATCGCTGTCGGGGAACCCGGCCGTCCTGAGCCGCGCTGCCATGCGGCTTGCGGCCAGGCTGCAATTTCCAGTGGCCGGGGTTGTGTCGGTTTCCACAAGCTCCTGATAGATGGCGCGAAACGCAGCCTGGTCGGGGCGCAGCCTGGCGATCGGTGCCAAACCGCCACTGGCAGCCGGGGCTGCCCGGACCGGCGCTGCGACGAGAAGGGCCGCAAGTAGGACGCTTTTGCGCATGATATTCTTTCCGCTTCTGGTCCGATGTCAGGTGGGCGCCCGCGCCCGCTGCCCTGGCGCGATGCGCACCTTGTCTCCGACTTGCACGCCCAGGGCGCGCCGCGTCTGATCGTTGAGGATGACGGTGCCGTCTTCGGCGCTACCTTCGGTTTCGACGACCCGAAAATGCTCCAGCAGGGCGTTGGACAGCAGCAGCGGGACGGCGGGCCGTTCCGGGCCATTCGTGGTGACCCGTACGGGCCGGCTATCCATCACCGTGCGGATCTTGTCGCGCGCGATAGAGATTTGCGGGCCGCCGTCAAAGACATCGACATGTCCGTCATAGCGAAAATCCTCCGCAAGCAGCATTGCCATGGCCTTGGCGCTTTCGCGGTGCGGCTTCCCGATGGCAGCGCGCGCAGCATCGGGAAGCAGCGCCGTATAGATCGGATGCTTGGGCATCAACTCCGCGATGAAGCCCACACCCTCCACCGCGCTCAGCCGGTCGGCTTCCTCGAAAGGCAGATCAAAAAAACGCGCGCCAATGGCATCCCAGAACGGACTGCGCGAATTCTCATCCTGCCAGCCGCGCATCTCGGCTATCACGGTTTCGGCGAAAAGATGGGGAAAGGCCGCAATCAGCATGTAGCGCGCGCGCGCCATCAGGCGTCCGGCGCCGGTGCCCCGCTGCGATGGAGCTACGGCCAGCGACCCCACTTCCGTGGCACCCGTATAGTCGTTGTTAAGGGTGAGAAGCTCCAGGTCCATGCGCCTCTCCAGCAGTTTTGAGCGCTGCACCAGCCGCGTCAGCTTGTAGGAGAAGAAGCCGTGATTATCGCCGATTCGCGGATAGACTGCGGACGTGCCCAGGAGGTGCCCTCTGTCATCCTCGAGCACCAGCACATATTGGAAGTCCGATTTCGCATGGCCCGCAAAGCTTTGCTCTGAACGACCGATTTTTGCGGCCAGGGCATCGGCATCACCAGGCATCGTGGTCATGCCGCTGCCCAGCGCCCGGATCAGGGCGATCATATGCGGCAAATCGCGCGCCGCCACGGGGCGGACGACCCTCCTCGGCAACGGCATTTGCGAAGACGACGGCACCTTCAGCCTCCTGCTGCCGTACCCTTGAGCGTCGGATGGCTGAGTGCCTTGGAATTGACGTTGACGCTGCGGTCCAGCGTGAGCTCATGGCCTTCAAAGCGGCAAATAATGGTGTCCCGAAAGGCGGATTGGGCGAATATCCAGGTCATTTCCAGGGTCGTCGGGCCACGCCAGCATGCACCGGCCACCACGAGGGTGTCGTTCAGCACATAGCCATGGTGCAGGTCTTGGCCAGGCATGGACGCACGCGTTTCGATAAAGTCGTCCAATCCCATTTCAATGACATGTTCGCCAGTGGCATCGCTGAGGTGGAAGGTACATCGGGTGGCGGTGAAGTCGAACCGCACAGATGTGATGCCTTGGGGATTGGCTGATGTCCGGTAGACCAGACCGGAAATCCGTGCCGGCAGTGCGGAAGGCGTTGAAACGATTGTTTGGGGGGTCGCCACGCTCTTCAGCATGTCATTCAGGCGGGCATCCGCCGCTGCGTCCTTGAGCGGCCAATCCTTGAACGCGGCAGGAAAGTGCCGATAGAGGATGGGCAGAAGCGTCGCGCTTTGGTCAATGCCCGCCGTCACTGCGATCACCGCGGCATGTTTGGGAAAAACAATAGTCATCTGCACGAACAGGCCGATCGCGCGATAGTCTCCGTGCGGGCTCGTCACCCAGTGATAGCCGTAATTGTTGCCGCCGTGGCTGCGAGTTGCCTCCAACACCCAAGCTTCCGACAGGATGCGCTTGCCCTCCCACATGCCAAGCTGGGCGTGCAGGATGCCAAGCTTGAGAATGTCCGCGGTCTTGCAGCTAAGGCCGTTGCCGCCGGGATTGATGCCGTCCGGTCCTACGTCCCAGGTTTCGTCGCTGATCCCAAGAGGATCAAACAGGCGCGGCTTTAGATAGGCGTGCAGCGTCTCTCCCGTAACTTTGAAAAGTATTGCCGACAGCATGTAGCTGGCGGCGCTGGTGTAGACGAACTTCGTACCGGGTGCGTGGGGCAGCGGGATTTTGAAGAATTCCGTTATCCAGCTGGTCCCAATGCCACGCCAGACAGCGCCTGAGGTTTCTTCACCATGGCCGCTGCGCATGGTGAGCAAATCCTCGACCGTCATGGCGGCCAGCTTGTCGTTAATCTTGTCGGGCACATGTTCCGGGAAAAACGAGACGACCTTGTCATCCAGGTGGAACAGGCCTTCGTCGAGGGCGAGGCCAACGGCGCAGGCCAAAAAGCTCTTGGCCAGGGAATGCATGATGTATGGCCGCTCGGGGCGATAGGGCCACCACCAGCCTTCCGCCGCGACGGCGCCATTGCGGTGCAGCATGAGGCTGTGCAGCTCCAGGCCGCGCGCTTCAACCTCTTCCAGAAACGCCAGAATCTCCGCGGCATCGATTCCCACGCTGCGCGGTGCCGCCCGCTTCAGGCCGTCGGCAGGGCTTGCGCCACTTTCCCCGGACTGTGTTGCGGCGGGAATGCTCATGTTCCTGATGATCTTTTGTTGTTGGAGCCGCCGGGGCGTTGCAGCGTCAAATTCACCCCGAATGTTGAATACGGTTGACCGAAGTACAGGTCAATGATTTTGTATTATAACATCACAAAAAACTATATGTGATGTCCTTTGGGTACCGCTGCCCTGCATGACCGGCTCCAGGACCTGTAAAGGAAAGAATTTTGCGTGCCATGAAATCAGGATATACACCAGATTCGCTGTTAATAACTCCAATCGATGTGGCGATGTTGGCGGATGTGGAAGCCCGGAGGAACCAGTTGGTAGAGCGGGCCATCGACTGGTGCGCCATCAACAGTGGAAGCGGCAATCTTGCCGGGCTCGCGGCGTTGGCGTCCGTGCTGGAGTCGGAACTGGCGCTCCTGCCGGGCACGGTGGAGCGCAAGACGCTTGCGCCGGTGGTGCAGATCGGACATGGCGGCAAGGAAGAGGTTGAAGCGAGCGGCGAGGCCCTGTTGCTGACGGTGCGGCCTCAAGCTCCGTTGCAGATCGCGCTGACTGGCCATTACGACACGGTCTATCCGCAGGACACGATGTTTCGCACCGTTGCGCGGCGTCCCAATGGTGCGCTGCATGGACCCGGCATTGCCGACATGAAGGGCGGACTCAGCGTCATGCTGGGTGCGCTTGCCAGTTTCGAACATCATCCAGACTCCCCGAATGTCGGCTATTGCGTCTTGCTGTCGCCGGACGAAGAAACCGGTTCCCTGGCTTCGGCGCCGCTGCTAGCCGATATTGCCCGCTCCGCGCATCTTGGCCTGACCTACGAGCCGGCCATGGAAGACGGCGCGCTGGCCAGCGCGCGCAAGGGCTCCGGCAACTTTCATGTGGTGGTAACGGGCCGTGCCGCGCATTCCGGCCGAGACTTTGCCTTCGGCCGCAATGCGATCGCCGCCGCAGCGCTACTGGCGGTGCGGCTCGACGCGCTCAACGGCCAGCACCATGGCGTCACCCTGAATGTCGCGCGCATGGACGGCGGCGGCGCGCTCAATGCGGTGCCGGACAGGGCGGTGCTGCGCTTCAATGTCCGCTATCCCGATACCGAGGCGGGCCAATGGGCGCAGGACCAGATCAATGACGCCGTCGAGCAAGCCGCCGCGGATGGGATTTCCCTTAAGCTGCATGGCGGCCTTCACCGCCCCGCCAAGCCCTTCAATCGCGCACAGAAGCTACTGTTCGATGCGGTGGTGGACGCGGCCTTCCGCCTGGGCCAGACCCTCACATGGAAAGAGTCGGGCGGCGTTTGCGAAGGCAACAATCTTTTCGCAGCGGGCCTGCCCAATATCGATACGATGGGTGTGCGCGGCGGCGCAATCCACAGCGAAGCGGAGTTCGCCTGGCCGGAGAGTTTTGTGGAGCGTGCGCAATTGTCGGCTCTCATCCTGGCGTGGATCGCCGCAGGCAAGATCGATGTCCGCGCCATACACGGGGCGATGGCGGCCTGATGCCTGGGAGAAACGCCATGTCGGTCAGAGCCATCATCGCAGGCAGCGGCCCCGCGTTTACCAAAACCAATCCCGCGGACGGGGAGGTCCTGTGGCAAGGGGCAAGCGCTACGGCGACGGAGTGCGAGACCGCCGTCTTCGCCGCGCGCAAAGCGTTCAAAGGATGGTCGGCTATGCCTTTGGCCTCGCGCGTTGCAATCGTGCGCGATTTTGCGGAGCGGTTGAAAGCCAGGGCCGGCGTCATTTTCCGCGACATCGCGCGCGAGACCGGAAAGCCGCTATGGGAAGCGAAGAACGAACTTGCCTCAATGATTGGCAAGATTGAAGTTTCAATCACGGCGCAACAGGAGCGTGCGGGGTCGCGCGAGACGCAAACCGCGTTCGGCCGCTCCATTCTGCGCCACCGGCCCCACGGCGTCATGGCGGTCTTGGGCCCTTACAATTTTCCCGGCCATCTACCCAATGGCCAGATCGTGCCTGCCTTGCTGGCAGGCGACACCGTCGTGTTCAAACCGTCCGAACTTACACCCCTGACCGGCCAGCACGCTGCCGAATGCTGGGCCGAAACGGACTTGCCCGATGGCGTGTTTAGTCTGGTGCAGGGTGGCCACGAAACCGGCACGGCCCTGTTGGGCGCCGATATTGACGGCCTGCTGTTTACCGGCTCGGCCGCCGCGGGCGCCTATTTCCGCAGGCTGTTCGTGGATCGGCCGCATGTCATCCTGGCGTTGGAACTGGGCGGCAACAATCCGCTGATTGCCTGGGATGGCGATCCTGCGGCCGCCGCCAGCATCATCGTAAATTCCGCCTATATGACAGCCGGCCAGCGCTGTACCGATGCCCGCCGCTTGATTATCCCGGACGGGCGCTATGGAGAAGAGATCATCGCCGCGGTGAAGGCCCTGACGGACAGCCTGCGGATCGGTCCGTGGGACGATGTACCTGAGCCGTTCATGGGGTGCCTGATTTCCGCCG
>DATHLY010000421.1:0-2384 GCA_035487655.1 Rhizomicrobium sp.
CAAGCCGGTGTTGAATTTTTTCCGCATGGCGGCGCTAATGAAAGGTCAGCGCATCGCCACGACCAGCAGTGGGCAGGAGAGACTGGATGACATCATGGCGTCCGGCGTGCGCGGCGCCGCCGACATCGATGCCTTTGCCACCGCCGATTCCCGCCAAGCCGCGGTGATGGTTTGGAACTACCAGGATGCGGAAAAAGCCGGGCCTTTCGTGCGCGCGACGGTGAACATCGCCGGCCTGCCCCAAGGCCTGTCACGGGTGCGGCTCATCCACTATCGCATCGACGATACCCATTCCAATGCCTATACGGTCTGGAAAGCGATGGGCTCGCCGCAAAATCCCACGCCCGCCCAATATGCCGAACTCAAAAGCAAGGATGGGCTGCAATTGCTGGAAGCGCCGCGTTGGGTCGACGTGAAGAATGGCGCGGTGACGGTCAGCACCGAGATGCCGCATCATTCCATTTCGTTATTGCAGCTGGAGTGGTGATGCACATTTTGAAAAAGTAGCGCCCAGGTGAGGGGTGAGTCTGGAAAAAATGCACCCTTCAACAGCAAAATCTACGCACTCAGCTCCGCATGCGCTTCGCAAAGTGCAAGATTTTGCATCCTCCACGGGGCGCGCTTGGCCGCGCGCCCGTCCTTCGGACCCCTCAAGGGGAGAGGAAGCTAGCTCGCCACATCCACCCAGGCATGCGCCTTATGACTGGCGAGCTCCGCTTCCAGGATTTTCAACTGCCTCAGGCCGTCGGCCATTTGGGGGTAATCCGGGGTCAGCGAGGCATCGCGGATGGAGGCATAGAAGCGGCGGAACAGTTGCTTGAAGGTGTCTGGATAACCTTCCGCATGGCCGCCCGGATAGTCGGCAAAACCGCGCGCCGGCTCAATCATCAGCGAGGGATCCTTCATCTGCACCTGGTTGGGCGCGTCGCGATGGCCCAGCCATAATTCTTCCGGACACTCCTGCCGCCAACTGGCGCCGCCCTTGGTGCCATAGATTTCCAGCACCAGCCCGTTCTTGCGGCCGGCGGAAACCTGACTGGCGGTCATGGTGCCGCGCGCGCGCTCTATTCCATTTTTGGCCATGCGAAACAGGGTGGCGCCGAAGTCCTCGGTGACGATGGGCGTGTCCATGGTTTTGCCCGCCCCGCCCGATTTTCCGGAAAAGGTTTCGCCGCTGCCCCCACTTGATTCGACGACGGGTTGCTTGCGGGTGGGATAAAAGGTCTGCAGATCGCTGCACACCGACGACACTTTGAGGCCGGTGACATGCTCGGCCATGTCGAAAAAATGCGAGCCGATATCGGCCATCACCCGCGAAGGGCCGCTGACTTTGGGATCCACCCGCCAGTTCCAGTCGGTTTCGTAGAGCATCCAGTCCTGGGAATAGGTGCCCTGGACCACCAGTATCTCGCCGAATTCGCCGGCCTCACGCATGCGGCGCATCTGCTGCACCATCGGATAGTAGCGCAGATTATGGCACAGCCCGCCCCGCAGCTTCCTTGCCGCCTGCAGCTTCACCAACTCCTGTGCTTCCGCCACATTCATTGCCAGCGGCTTTTCGCACAGGACATGCTTGCCAGCCTCGAAGGCGGCTTTGGCGATGGGGAAATGCGAGACGTTGGGCGTGGTGATATGAACCGCTTCGATGGAGGGATCGCGGATCACATCCTGCCAATCGCCGGTGGCGTTCAGCACATTATAGCCCGCCGCCGCGGCGCGCGCCTTGTCCAGGCTGGTGGCGGCAATCTCCACCACATCCACATTCTCGACCCGGCGCAGCGCTTCCAGATGCACCCGGCCCATAAAGCCGGTGCCGATCACCGCAGTACGAATGCGGTTCATCAAACCCACCAGGCCGCGGCGGGTTTTTCCCGGATCACCAGTTGGCCGAGCAACGCCGCCGCCTTGGTCAGGCCTTCGTCCGGCGACATCAGGCTGTCTTCATGCTCGATGGACAGCACATTGTCATAGCCATACATGCGCAAGGTGGAGATGAACTCGCTCCACCACTCCGCACTATGGCCATAGCCCACGGTGCGGAACATCCAGGAACGGTCTCGTTCCTGGGTATAGGGCTTGGTATCCAGCACGCCAACCTTGGGCATGTTGGCGGCATAGAGCTGGGTGTCCTTGGCATGGACATAATGGATGGCGTCGCCCAGCACGCGGACGGCGGCGATCGGATCGATGCCCTGCCAGAACAGATGGCTGGGGTCGAGGTTGGCGCCCACCGATGGCCCCGCAATGGCACGCAGGCGCAGCAGGGTTTCGGGATTGTAGACCACAAAGCCGGGATGCATCTCGATGGCGATTTTCACGCCATGGTCGGCGGCGAATTTGCCGTGGGCTTTCCAATAGGGTGTGACGACTTCGTCCCACTGCCA
>DATHLY010000422.1:0-6576 GCA_035487655.1 Rhizomicrobium sp.
GATCGGCCAGTTCGAAGATGCGAACCGCCTTGCGATAGCCTTCCGGCATCGCCATGCCGAAATTGTGCTTCACCCGGCTCTGGGTATCGTTGCCCTTTTCCTGGCCGATGAAGGCGACGGCGCGGCCCCTGAATCGGGCCAGGCCCGCAACCACCGCCTGGTCTTCGCCGAAGCTGCGGTCTCCCGCCAGCGGCGTGAAATCCTCCAAAATCCTGCGCGCATAATCCAGGAAGTGCGGCCGCCCCGGATGGCGGGCCACCTGCACTTTCTGCCAAGAGCTCAACTGCGCATAAGTGTCAGCCACCAGCGTGCCGGCACGGCTCTGAAGCCGCTCGACCTCGGCATCGATGTCCATGCTGGGGTCTTCCTCGGCGAGCTTCCTCAGCTCGACGATTTTTCCCTCCAGTTCAGCAATCGGACGCTCAAATTCCAGGTAATGCATGACTCAAGAACCGTTGACAGGCGGAGAAAATGGCACAGCCGATCCGGAAAGGAAACCGCTAAAGAACCTTGCGAGTTCAACGGTTTATCCGGACTTCTTGGCGGGCTTGGCCCGCGCCAGGGGATGGGCCGAGCGCATCATGCGGCTCAAATGGTCCCGCGCCACATGGGTGTAGATCTGGGTGGTGGCGATGTCGGCATGGCCCAAGAGAGTCTGCACGCTGCGCAGGTCGGCGCCGCCTTCAACCAGGTGCGTGGCAAAGGCATGGCGCAGGACATGCGGCGAAACCCGCTTGGGATCGATCCCCGCCTTCAGTGCCAGCGCCTTCAGCAATTGGTGAAACCGCCGGCGGGTGAGAAAGCCTTCGGCGCTCCGCGAGGCAAAGAGATAGCGGTTGTTCTTGTCGTGCTTGGGCACAAAGAGGTCACGCACTTTGAGATAAGCGTCCAGTGCCGTCCGTGCGGCGGGACTCAAGGGCGACAGGCGCTCCTTGTTGCCCTTTCCGGTTACACGGATGAAGGCCTCCTTGGCCCGCACGGCAGCCAAGGTCATGCCCGCCAATTCAGAGACGCGCAAGCCCCCGCCATAGAGCATCTCCAGAATCAGGGTCAGCCTCAGTCCTTCGGGTGAGGAATCTTCGGCGGCCGCGCGCAGCATCACCTCCAGGTCGTTGCCGGACAGCACCTTGGGCAAAGGGCGCCGCGCCCTGGGTGCAACGAGGGTCTGGGTGGGGTCGTCTCCCCGGACACCCTCCGTGTACAGAAAGCCGTAAAACTGTCGCAGCGCCGAAAGTTTGCGCGCCTGAGTGGAAGCCGCCATGCCCGATGATGACAGGCTGGCGAGAAAAGCGCGCAGCTCTTCCCTGCTGGCCCGGGCCGGATCGATCTCCTTCAGGCTCGGATGCTCGGCAAGGTCCAACAGATCGCGGCGATAAGCGGCCAAGGTATGGTGGCCTGCGCCACGCTCGGCACCCATCATGTCCAGGAAGGCCTCGATCAAATGGGCCGAGCCCGCACTCTTCCGAGGTCGAGGCGCCAGGGGGGAATGCGTTGTGGAACGAGTCATGGACGACAGATGTAGCATGCCCGGCGCGTCTTTTGTGGCGCGGGACACGCAAGACGCGCCTACTCAACAAAACTCCTTTGGTGTATCGGGATGGGATGGAACTGACGAAAACCGTAGCGCTGGTCGGCATGATGGGGGCGGGCAAGACCTCCATCGGCAAGAGGCTGGCGGCGCGCCTGAACGTGCCGTTCGCCGATGCCGACCACGAAATCGAGGCAGCCGCCGACATGACGGTGGCGGATATATTCGCCAAGTATGGCGAACCGGAATTCCGCCGGCTGGAACGCAGCGTCATTGCCCGGCTCCTGCACGACACGCCGCATGTCCTTGCCACCGGCGGAGGTGCCTATATGAACGACGTCACCCGTGCCGCGATGAAAGATTCGGCTTTCACGGTTTGGTTGAGGGCGCCGATCGATGTCCTGCTGGGGCGTGTGCGCAAGCGCCAAGAACACGACCAGACCCGGCCGCTGCTGAACAATGGCGATATCCGCGCCACCTTGGAAAAGCTTTCGGCCGAGCGCGAACCGGTCTATGCCCTGGCGGACATGGTGCTGGAATCCGGGGATGAACCGCATGCGGTGCTGGTGGACAAGATCATTGCGGCACTCGCCGCTCATGGGCTATGCGAGGCACCATGAGTGAAACGATCACCGTCGGCCTCGATCAGCGGGCCTATGACATCCATGTCGGCAGTGGACTGCTCAAGCGTGCCGGCGACTTGCTGGCGCCCCTTCTTCCCATGAAAGAGGCCAAGGGTGTGGTGCCGGTGGTGACCGACAGCCATGTGGCAGACATTCATCTCTCCGCCTTGTTGGAGACGCTGAGGCAAGCCGGCCTGGATGCACGCGCCATCGTCATGCCGCCAGGCGAAGTCAGCAAAAGCTTTGCAGGGCTGGAAAGGCTGAGCGGCGCGTTGCTCGATATGGAAATCGACCGCAAGGGCCTGGTGATAGCACTGGGCGGCGGCGTGATCGGCGATCTCACCGGTTTTGCCGCGGGCGTGCTCAAGCGCGGCGTGGCTTTTGCGCAGATTCCCACGACCCTGCTGGCCCAAGTGGATTCCTCGGTGGGCGGCAAGACCGCGATCAACGCGGCGCAAGGCAAGAACTTGATCGGGCTGTTCCACCAGCCTCGTATCGTCATCGCCGATACCTCTCTGCTCGCGACTTTGCCCAGGCGCGAATTGCTGGCCGGCTATGCCGAAGTGGTGAAATATGGCGCTCTGGGCGACGCGAAATTCTTCGAGTGGCTGGAAGCGAGCGGCACCAAGGCGCTGGGCGGCGAGGAATCCGCCATGGTCCAGGCGGTGGCTCATTCCTGCCGGATGAAGGCCGACATCGTAGCGCGCGACGAGCGCGAGACAGGAGAACGGGCCCTGCTCAATCTCGGCCACACTTTCGCTCACGCCCTGGAAGCGGCCACCGGTTTTTCCGACCGGCTCGTGCATGGCGAAGCTGTCGCTATCGGCATGGCCTTGGCATTCCAACTGTCGACCAGGCTGGGCTTTTGCCCCGGCCAGGATTCCGAACGCTTTGTCCGCCACCTCAAGGCCGTCGGCCTGCCCAGTACAATCGCCGACATACCGGGCGCACGTCCGGGCGCCGGCGAACTGATCCGACATATGGCCCACGACAAGAAGGTGACGGATGGCAAGCTCACCTTCATCCTTGTGCATGGGCTGGGCCGGGCTTTTGTCACCCGCGACGTGCCGCTCGAGGCGGTAAAATCCGTCCTGACCTAGAGCCCGCCGATTCCAAAATTCGTACCATCCTCCTATCGACCTGCGGCGAATCCCGGAATCCAGTGACCTTGGCAACTTATTGATTCCCGGCCTCGTTTTGGTTTTGACCCTCGCAACCACGACACTTGTGAAAAACACGCTATGATTGCCGCCCTGTTTAGGGTGCCTTCCAGACATGCTCGCTTACACCATCGTCGCCATTGTCCTTTTGCTGGCGATCTCGGCCTTTTTCTCGGCGGCGGAAACCGCCCTCACCGCGGTTTCCCGGGGCCGCATGCATCAGTTGGAAAAGGACGGTTCCAAGGCCGCCTACCATGTCAACAAGCTGGTGGCCAACCGTGAGCGCATGATCGGCGCGGTGTTGCTTGGCAACACCTTCATCAACATCCTGACCTCGTCGCTCGCCACCGCGACCCTGGAAACGCGTTACGGCCCCCGCGCCGTGGCGGTGACGACCGCGATCATGACGGTGGTGATCCTGGTCTTTGTCGAAACACTACCCAAGACGCTGGCCGTGGCGCGCACCGACCGCGTCGCGCTGTTCGTGGCATCCCCCTTGCGCTGGGTTGTCGCCCTGCTCGGCCCCGTCATCGTGTCGGTGCAGTGGCTGGTGTGGGAGGTGCTCACGCTGTTCGGAGTGGGCGGCGAGGAAGAGCCGGGAACCGAGCAGGCGCATGAGGAAATCCGCGGCTCCGTCGAGCTGCATCATCGGGAGGGCAATGTCGAGCGCGAGCATCGCAACATGATCGGCGGGGTTCTCGACTTGATCGAGTTGCGTGTCGGCGATGTGATGATCCACCGCACCAACATGGACAGCCTGGATGCGGACTTGCCCCGGCATGAGTTGCTTAGCGCCTTCATTGCCTCCCACCACAGCCGCGTGCCGCTTTGGCGTGGCCAGCCGGAGAATATCATCGGCGTCGTCTCCACCAAGCATCTTGCCCAGGCGCTGGTGGAGCAAAAGGGCAATTTGGATGCCATCGATATCGCCGCATTGGCCTCGCCGCCCTGGTATGTGCCCGACACCACCACGCTGGAAGAACAGCTGGCGTCATTCCGCCAACACAAGAGCCATTTTGCCCTGGTGGTCGACGAGTATGGCGCGCTGCAGGGGCTGGTGACGCTGGAAGACATTTTGGAGGAAATATTCGGCGACATTCCTGACGAGCATGAGGCAAATGTCCGCCCCGATGTGCGCCGCCGGCCCGACGGCTCCTATCTGGTGGACGGGACGGTGTCGGTACGCGATCTCAACCGCGAGTTGGATTGGAGCCTGCCGGAAGACGACGCCACCACAGTCGCCGGACTGGTGATCGCCCAGTCGGGCACGATTCCGGAAGCCGGCCAGCGTTTTGCCTTTTTCGGCTACACTTTCGAAATTATGCGCCGGCAGCGCAACCAGATCACCGCGCTGAGGATCGTCCCCCCAGTCAGAGTCGCCCTGCCTCAGCGGGCGTAAGCGCCGACAGCGATAAGGCATGGACTGGGCCTGCAAGCTCGTCCTTCAACGCGGCATAGACCCGGCGTTGGCGCTCCACCCGCGTGAGGCCTTCGAAAGCCGAAGAGACCAGCCGAACATGAAAGTGGGTTTCGCCCCGGCTGCCGTCGGCGCGCATGGCGCCGGCATGCCCGGCATGACGGGCGCTTTGATCTTCGATCTCCAACGCCGCCACGGGCGCGAAAACCGACGTCAGTTTTTCCTGCATGCTGGCGGCAACGCTCATGCTTTGAACATCTCCCGGGCCCAAGGAAAGTCAAGCAATACGTTTCCTTGTCTTTTACGCATTCGATCCCATAATCGCCCCATGGTTCAATCGCGCGGGTCCCGCTTCAAAAGTGATATCCGGATCAAGCCGGAGAAGGCGCGTGCGCGCGAGCCGGAAACCCGCATGTGCGAGGCACCTGGCTGTATCGGTCCGGGCAATTGCCGCGTCTCCAAATCGCCCAGAAACCTGACGGAATATCTGTGGTATTGTCCGGCCCATGCCCGCGTCCATAACGAGGCCTGGGATTACTTCAAGGACATGGACGATTCCGAAATCCAGCGGTTCCGCGAGGAGGCCATGTTCGGCCACCGCCCCACTTGGCCTCTGGGCAAGCGCGGCGCCAAAGCAAGGCTGGGACAGACCCCGCTTGGGGCTCTGAATGACAGCCATGCGATGTTTGCAGAGGATGGCGATACCGCCTCCGTGCGGCGTCCAGAGCGTCATTTGACAAGGTTGCAGATCATGGCCATGGACACGCTGCAACTGGCACACAACGCCACCTTGATCGAGATCAAGGCGCGGTATAAGGAACTCGTGAAGCGTTTTCATCCCGACGCGAATGGCGGCGACCGGGGCGCGGAAGAACGGCTGAAGCAGGTCATCAAGGCCTATGGCGTGTTGCGCGCCTCCGGGCTCCTCACCTGACACGGGCTGCCTTATCCTCGCCCGTGTCGGCGTCGCGGCGGCTTCCGGATCCAAGGCTCATGAGCACGCATACCGAAACTCTGGAAACCTCGGCCGCGCCCGATACGACGGTGGACGCTGCCGGCCTTTTCGGAATCAAGACCAAGATGAGAGTGCCCGCCTTCAAGACGGCCAATGAGCACGTCCCGGAGCTCGATACCGCCTATCGCTTCGATCGCGACACCACGCTGGCCATACTGGCGGGTTTTGCCTTCAATCGCCGCGTCATGATTCAGGGTTATCACGGCACCGGCAAGTCCACCCATATCGAGCAAGTGGCGGCGCGCCTGAACTGGCCCTGCATCCGCATCAATCTCGACAGTCACATCAGCCGCATCGATCTGATCGGCAAGGATGCGATCGTACTCAAGCAAGGCTTGCAGGTGACCGAATTCCGCGAAGGCCTTTTGCCCTGGGCGCTGCAACGGCCCGTGGCATTGGTGTTTGACGAATATGACGCCGGACGGCCGGACGTGATGTTCGTGATCCAGCGCGTGCTGGAGGTTTCCGGCCGGCTCACCTTGCTGGATCAGAATAAGGTGATCCATCCTCATCCGGCTTTCCGGCTGTTTTCCACGACAAACACAATCGGATTGGGCGACACCACCGGCCTCTATCACGGCACGCAGCAGATCAATCAGGGTCAGATGGACCGCTGGAGCATCGTCACCACGCTCAACTATCTCGCCCATGACGCGGAAGAGGAGATTGTGCTGGCCAAGGCGCCCGACTACAGCACGCCGGAAGGCAGAAAGACGATCTCGGCCATGGTTCGGTTGGCGGACATGACCCGCAATGCCTTTGTCGCGGGCGATCTTTCCACCGTGATGAGCCCGCGCACCGTGATCACCTGGGCGCAGAATGCCGAGATTTTC
>DATHLY010000423.1:0-5361 GCA_035487655.1 Rhizomicrobium sp.
CTGAGCCCGCCAACCGCCTCCAGCAAATCCTCGCCCATCGGATGGGGTTCGGCCTCCAGTGAATATAAGGCGTCTGCATCGCTGCTTCGGGCCCGCACATGTTGATAGGCCGCGGCCAGGAACACTTCGCCAGGGCCGCGAGGCCCGCTTCCTAATCTCTGTGTCCAGCCCTCGCCCGCGAGAGCGCCAGCCGCCTGGACCGCTTCTTCCAAGGCGCGTTGAGCGCCATCATCGTCGGCAATCAAGTCTTTCAACCGTTCTTCCAGTCCCCGCATCCTTGTGCGGGCGCGCGCTTCCGGCCCGCGAATCCAGCGGCGCAGTTCCGCCATCTCGCGCCCGGACAGGGTGGCCGAAAATCCGCTGTCGGCGGCATCGAACAGGTGATGGCCTTCATCGAACACATAGCGCAGCCGTTTTTCATGGGGCGTGTCTGTGGTCTCGTCCTCGCCCAGCCAGTCGGCGCTCGCCTGTGCGATCACCAAAGCGTGATTGGCGACCACGATGTTGGCGTGGCGGGCGCGCCGGATGGCGCGCTCAATGAAGCACAGACGGTAATGCGGACAGGCGGCATAGATGCATTCGCCGCGGCGGTCGGTGATGGAGGAAAGTGGCAAATAGGCGGCGAGAAAGGCGGGAAAGCCAACGCCCGACAGGTCGCCATCGGTGTGAGAGGCAATCCAGCGCGCGATCAATGCGAGCGCGACGGTTCGTTGCCCGGGCGCCAGCGCAGTGCGTTTCGCCGCTTCTTCAAAGTTCAGGAGGCAAAGATAATTCTCACGCCCCTTGCGCACCACCGCCTTTTCCGCGCGCTCGACCGGATCGGGCCATAGATGCGCGATCTCCTGCACGATCTGGCGTTGCAAGTTGCGGGTGTAGGTTGAGATCCACAGCCCCGGTCCATTCTTCTCCGCCCACAGCGAGGCGGGCGCCAGATACCCCAAGGTCTTGCCAGTGCCGGTGCCCGCTTCCACCAGCGCTACGCGGGGGGCGCCGGCCTGCTCCCGCGGTCCGAAGGCATAAGTCGCGGCGTCGCTGTAGCTCCCCTGTTCTGGACGCATCTCACCCACCATGTTGGCCAGGCGCGCGCGGGCCTCCTTGGGGTCCACGGCTTGCGAGCCGGGCTCGCTCACCATGGCCTCGTCTTCCCATTGCGGCAGGCCGCGCCAGGCTTCCAACCCCGCAATCGGTGAACCGTGCGGAACCTCTCCCACACTCTCCTTGAGCAGCGGCGCCCAGCGCCAGCCGGCGCGCGCGAGCGTGCCCACCAGAGGGGCAAGGGACGCGCGCACTTCGGCGGGCCAGGCCGCGACCTCTTTCAGCAGCGCATGAGCAATTGCGTGCAGGCTTTGCGCGGCTTTTTCCGGCGTATGCGGCATTGTCAGGCCAAGAGCCCGCGCCAGTCCCAGCGCGCTGGGCACAAAGGGCAGACCCGGCCGCACAAAGGCAAACAATTCCAGCACGTCGAACAACATCGCATTCGCGCCTGACCCCAACCGACCGGCGACAAAGGCGCAATGCGCCACCAGTACATCGCCGCTTTCGAACAAAGCGCGCGCGTCGCGCAGGTCGATGCGTTCGGCTTCGCCGTCCGCGCGGGCGATGGCCGCGCCGGGTGGAGCGGGAACAAGCGCCATCAGGCTGGAAAGAGAATCCATGAGGGCAGGATATTGAAGAACACACGCGCAACTTCCAAGTCGCAAAAAATCTCGAGCGCGTTCGGTCGGCGAAGGGTCCACCGGACCTTTCGCTTTTCGGCCTCACTCCGCGGAACGGTCCGGCCGCTCGCTTGGCTCGCGGCGGCCTGGCCTCGCGGCGCGCCCAAACGCGCGCCACTGCGGCGTTCGTCGCTTTTGCAGGTCCACTGGACCTGCTCACGCTCTTCGCGCGCCGCACCTCACCCCGAGCTGCGACGGATGGGGGTAACGGAACTACGCCACTTCCGGATAGAGATGGACCAGCGCTTGGCGGGCGCGCAGATGTTCGCCCACAACAGCCTGGGCGGCATTGCACAATTCGTGACGGTTCTCGCCTTCACGCGCCTTGCGGGCAAAATCCCGCGCCGCCTGGGTGATGGCGGCAAGGCCCAAGCCGCCAGCGGCGCCGACAATGTCCTGCGCCAATCGAGCGGCCTCGTCCCATTTCTCCTCGGCGCAGGCCTCCGCCAGTGCGGCGGTGAGCTGCTCGGCAGTGGCGATATAGCATTGCAGGATTTCCACCACCGTCTTCAAGCCCACCGATCGTTCCAGGGTACTGAATGCCGCGGGATCGATGGCAGCGGCTCTGGCGGCATCGTCCTGCTCCGTCGCCTGGCAGATCTGGTCCAAGGTTCCATAAAGCAGGTCGGCTTCCACCGGCCAACGCAGAACATTGCCGGTGGAGTCGGGTGCACGACTGCCGCGCAAGAGGATCGCAATCAACGGCGTCTTTGCGCCGGGCGCAGCCGCCAGCATGTCGGCTTCGCCTGCACCGGTGATGATGGCGTCGAAATCCTGCCGGTTTGCCAGCGCCTCGGCGTCGGCCAGACTCTCGGCACGCACCACGTGATTGCCGAAAGGCTCCAGCAGGCTTTCCATCGCGTCCGCCACCATCGGATTGGGCAGAAACAGGAGCAGCGAAAGTCCGGTCGGAGGCATCAGGCGGCTCTCCGCTTCGCCGAGCCATTCGGACGCGACGCCCGAAAACGGCAGCGTGAAGAAAAATTGCGCCCCTTCGTCGGGTTTGCTGGAGAAGCCGATCTGGCCGCCGGCCTGCTCTACGATCCGCTTGGCCACCGCCAGGCCAAGCCCGGCACCCTGCTGCTTGCGGGCATAGGAGACGTCGCCCGGCGAGAAGGGGCTGAACAGCAAGGGCGCCACTTCCGCCGCCACGCCTGGACCGGTATCCGAAACACGGAAGTGAACCGATTGTCCGTCCGCGCTCGGCTCCAGGCGGATATCGACCAATCCCCGTTCGGCGAATTTCAGCGCATTGTCTACCAGCTTTAAGAGCACTTGGCGTACGCGGCGCGGATCGGCCGCCACCCGCTTCAGTCCAGGCCCGGCGCTCAAGGTCAAACGAAGCTGCTTTTCCCAGGCGCGCGGCTGCAACAGCCGGGCCACGACGCGGGCCGCCTGCAATGGATCGCAGTCTTCCTCCTCCATCGGACGGTGATCGTCGCGGGTCAGCGCGATGACATCCTCGATCAAGGTCTGCAGGCCGCGGCCTGCTTGCAGCATGACCTTGACATGGTCTCTCTGTTGCTTGGGCAGTTCGGCGCGCTCCAGAAGCTGCGCCATGCCGAGCAGCGCATTCAGCGGGGTTCGCAATTCGTGGGATATGTTGGCGACGAAGGCGGCCTTGGCGCGGGCGCTTGCCTGGGCTTCATCGCGGGCTTGCAAGGCTTCGCTTTTCTCGCGCTTGAGCTTGACGACCAACTCGCCATTCATATTGCGCAGATGAATGCTTTCGTTCAGCAGGCGCGTCATGTCCTGGCAATAGCTGATCAAGACGGCCGCGAACAGAATTACCAGCACGGCGGCACAGTTGGGATAGAGGCCGCCTTGCCAGGCCAGCAAACCCACCAGCGGTCCCAGCGCAAACAACGTATGCGCGATATAGGCGGGGCGGTGCGCCGAGCGGGCGATGAATTCGGTGGCGGTCATGCCCAAAAACGCCATCGTCAGATAGGCCTGGGCAGGGAAGGAATCGGCGACAAACCAGAAGAGCGAAGCCACACCCCAGCTGGCGCCGGAGATGGCCGAGACGAAGGTGTAACGCCGGGCCCAAAAGTGGGGATCGCTGTCCTTAGGGCGGCCCTTATAGGCGGTGGTGAGCTGCTCGGCGGCGATGGCCACGGCCAGCTGAAACAACAGTGGCATCAACGGCAGGATGCGGGGCGCGTGACCCGCGACCATGGTGGCCGGAACGCAAAGCACTGCGAAGGGAAGGGACAGATAATGGCGGCCCAACGCGTATAGGAGATCGATACGGCCGGCAAATACCGGATCGGCCTGCTTTTGCTGCGGCGAGTTACCCACGGTCATTGCGCAAATCCCTGCCGCACCTTAACTTTCGCGCCCTTTCAAAACGCTTAAATCTGTCCTAACGAAGGGTGAAAACGGCCGTGAATGTGACGCGAGAACAGGCGCTTGCCGCCAAGGCCTGGCCCTTCGAAGAGGCCCGCAAGCTGTCGGCGCGGGTCGACGCCCGCAAAAGGGCCGGACAGGCGGTGGGGTCAGTCTTGTTCGAAACCGGTTATGGCCCTTCCGGCCTGCCGCATATCGGCACTTTCGGCGAGGTCGCGCGTACCAATTGGGTGCGCCATGCCTTTGAAACGATCTCCGACATTCCCACTCGCCTGATCGCCTTTTCCGACGACATGGATGGCTTGCGCAAAGTGCCGGACAATCTGCCGCAGCCTGAAATGCTGTCGGGCAATCTGGGCAAGCCGCTCACCGCCATTCCCGATCCTTTCGGCACGCATGAAAGTTTCGGCCATCACATGAATGCGCGGCTGCGCGCCTTCCTGGACCGCTTCGGTTTTCGCTATGATTTCTATTCCTCCACTGCCACCTACAAATCCGGCCGCTTCGACCAGGCGCTGCTGAAGATTCTGGCGCGCTATGACGAGGTGATGGCGGTGATGCTGCCCACGCTGGGTGAGGAGCGGCAGCACACCTATTCGCCTTTTCTGCCCATCTCCCCGCGCAGCGGAAAAGTGCTGCTGGCAAAAGTGGTGGCTCGCGATGTCGCCAAAGGCACCATCACCTACGTCGAGGAAGACGGCAGTCATGAGACCGTGCCGGTGACGGGCGGACATTGCAAGCTGCAGTGGAAACCCGACATGGGGATGCGCTGGGCGGCGCTTGGCGTGGACTATGAGATGTACGGCAAGGATCACCTTTCGCAGGCGCCGCTCTACAGCGCCATCTGCAAGATCGCGGGCGGCGTGCCGCCCGAACAATACATGTATGAAATGTTCCTCGACGATTCCGGCCAGAAGATCTCCAAATCCAAGGGCAATGGCATAAGCCTGGACGACTGGCTGGCCTATGGCTCGCAGGAAAGCCTGGCGCTGTTCATGTTCCAGAAGCCGCGCACCGCCAAGAAGCTTTATTTCGACGTTATCCCCAAGGCGGTCGACGAATATATCGCCTTTCTGGAATCCTATCACGCAGCCGAAACCACGGACGAGCAACGGCTGGAAAATCCGGTCTGGCATATTCATGCCGGCCGGGTACCGGAGGCACGTTATCCCGTCAGCTTTGCGCTTCTGCTCAACCTTGTTTCCGCCTCGAACGCGCACAATCGCGACGTGTTGTGGGGCTTCATCCGCGCCTATTCGCCCGAACCGGTGTCGCCTGAGACAAATCCCGGCCTGGA
>DATHLY010000424.1:0-3203 GCA_035487655.1 Rhizomicrobium sp.
GCGTGAGAGACCAACAACGGCCATATGGGCTCCAGCCCGATATAGCTGGGAGAAGCCGGCGCCTTGAAACTCACCATGTCGATGATCGACACCACCAACAGCATCAGCCAAAGCGGTGAAGCGATGTAGCTCATGATGCCCAAGGCCAGATGCAGCCGGCTGGGGAGCGCCAATCCTTGTGCGAAGACAATCCTGAGATGCTGCAGATTGCCCTGACACCAGCGACGGTCGCGGATCAGGTAATCCAGCAGGGTCGGCGGCGGCTCCTCAAATGAACCGCCGATATCCGGCGCCATCCAAACTTCCCAGCCGGCGCGGCGCAAAAGCGCGGCTTCAATAAAGTCGTGGCTCATGATCTCGCCGCCGAAGGGCGGCTTGCCGGACAGGCGGGGCAAGCCGCAACTCTGCACGAAGGCATGAACCCGGATGATGGCGTTATGGCCCCAATAGTTGCCGTCGGGGCCCTGGAGGAACGCAAGGCCTGCGGCATGGATGGGACCATAGACGCTGGAGGCGAATTGCTGGATACGGGCAAACAGCGAGTGGCGCCCAACCAGCTGGGGCGGCGCTTGAATGAGAGCGACGCGAGGATTGGCATCCATCAGCCCAACCAGCTGGCTCAGCGTCTTGCCCGTCATCAGGCTGTCGGCATCCAGAATCACCATATAGTCGTAGAGCTGGCCCCAATTCTCGCAGAAATCCTGGATATTGCCCGCCTTGCGGCCGGTGTTCTTGGCGCGATGGCGGTAGAAGATGCTGGCGTTCTCGCCCAACTGGTTCTTCAGCTTCTGCCATTCCAGCTCCTCCGCCACCCAATTGGCGGGATTGGTGCTGTCGCTGAGGATATAGAAGTCGAAATCGGGACCCGCCGATTCCCACACCGCGCGCACGCCGGAGAAAACCCGCGCCACATCCTCATTATAGACCGGCATCAGGATGGCCGTGCGGGCCGCCGAAGGTCCCGCTGGGGGTTTCAGCGGCAAGAGATTGACCTTGTTGAGCCGAGCCCAGACGCCGAACACCGCCAGCCAGAAGGAGGAGACGATCCAGGCAAACAGAATTGCGAAAAGCGCCAAGATAACGATTTCACGCGCGGTGAAGCCGCCAAGCTGCAACACGCCCGCCATCTGGGTAACGGCGGCCACGGTGGAGGCCAACACCAAAAAGAGATACAGCCAGCGCCGCGGCGCGATGTCAGGCACGGCGGCGGCTTAGCACGGCCGGCGCAAGCTGAGCAGGGATCGCAACCAATGCCAGGAACAGGGCGGCGACGATGCGGCCCGGCGTCCAAGGCACCAAGGGCTGGATGGTCATCGGCCGGGGGCAACGCAGCGGGGCGCCGGAGACGTGTTCTTCAGCCGGTGCCTCAAATGCGCGAGACTGGGAGTCCATCTGTAAAACCTAAAAGTTGCAGCCCATTCGATTTCGGTAATGAAACGTGACAATGCGGCGAAATGATGGACCAGTGCGTGCAAATCCAGGGCTTTCTGCCGGCCAATAACGTTCTGTACAATCAAACGATGGGCAAATGATGGGCATCGACGGTCCTGCCCGTCCTGCCGTGGCATCGGAGTTCCGCCCTAACTTCTCCATTATTGCTGCCTCCAGTGCGCCCGAGAGTTCTCGCCCATGATCGAACTTGATCGACGCCTTCTGCTTGCCGCCTTTTCGGTCAGCATGGTTCCAGCTGGAGGGTTTGCCGCCCTGGCCGCGCCTTCCGCCACGGGCGAGGCGATTCGCCAGAAGATTCGTCTGGGGCCGGCCCAAGACTTCAGTTTTGGCGGACTGGCTGCACGCGCCAAATACAATGCCGCCCAGCCCTACCAAGCACCGCAGCCTCGCGCCAGCCATGTCATCAAGGACATCGACTTCGACGCTGTCCAAAAGATCCGGTTCCGCGCCGGTCACGCCTTATGGGCGGGCGGCGCCGCGCCCGACCCGATATCTTTCTTTCACTTGAACCGCTATTCCGCCGATCCCGTAGCGATTTACGCCCTTGAGAATGGCAAGGCGCGCGAAATCCTGTATGGCCCGGACTATTTCGATTACGGCGCCAGCGGCTTGGATCCCAAGGCGCTTACCGATCTCGGCTTTTCGGGATTCCGGGTGATGGATGGCCAGAACAAGCCCACCGACTGGCTGGCCTTCCAGGGTGCGAGCTATTTCCGCTCCAGCGGACAGGACGCGCAATATGGTGCCTCCGCGCGCGGCATCGCCGTCAACACCGCCGGCGCCACGGCCGAGGAATTTCCCCGCTTCTCGGAATTCTGGCTCGAAGACAATGGGCCAGTGATCAACATCTATGCGCTGCTGGACGGGCCTTCAATCACCGGGGCCTACAAATTCGACGCCGCGAAAAGTGAATCAAAGAGCCAGGGCGGCGTCATCATGAACGTGCACTGCGATCTGTTTTTCCGGGCCAATATTGCGCGACTGGGCGTGGCGCCGCTGACCAGCATGTACTGGTATGGCGAGAATGAGCGGCCCAAGAATGCCGACTGGCGCCCCGAGATTCACGACAATGACGGACTGGCGCTGTGGACCGGCAAAGGCGAGCGCATCTGGCGCCCGCTCATCGATCCACCGCAGGTCATGACCAACAGTTTCGCGGACGACAATCCCAAAGGCTTCGGCTTGATCCAGCGCGACCGCGATTTCGCCAACTATCAGGACGACGGCGCTTTCTACAACAAGCGACCAGGGATCTGGGTGGAACCGAAAGGCAATTGGGGTCCGGGCGCGGTGCAGCTGGTAGAAATTCCCACCGATGACGAGACCCATGACAATATCGTCGCTTATTGGCGGCCCGATCGCCCCGTCCGCGCGGGCGACACCATGTCCTTCGACTACCGTCTCTATTGGCAGGACAGCGAACCCGCCTATCCGAAATCCATCGCCAAGGTGGTCGCGACCCGGCTGGGGCGCGGCGGCATTCCCGGACAAAATCCCTGGCCGCGCGACAAGCACAAATTCGTGGTGGATTTCACCGGTGGCGCGCTGATGCAGATGCGCCAGCGCTATGACATAAAGCCGGTGGTCACCGCCTCGCGCGGCAAGATCGACAATGCCTATGTCGTCAAAGTTGTCGGTACTGACCGCTGGCGGGCGCTGTTCGACCTTCAGGCGGAAGGCAATGGCCCGGTGGACCTGCGAATGTTTCTAAAGCTGGACGACATAACGCTCAGTGAAACCTGGCTCTACCA
>DATHLY010000425.1:0-4467 GCA_035487655.1 Rhizomicrobium sp.
AGTGAAAAACAGCGCGGCGTGCAATTTCATCTTCGTCTCCTGTACGGCGATTATGCTTTCTTGCCGGCCGGAATCGGGCCGACATGACCGGTATATTTCGGGCCATTCACCTGTACCACAAAACCATCGGGGTCATTGAACTTGAAGCTCTCATCGTCGCCGCGCGAGCCCGCCGTGATCGATAGACCATGGGCGGCAACCTTGGCGCGCATTGCCTTGGCGTCCCATCCTTCCAGGCCGAAATCGAAATGATCCAGCGCCGCCACATCGGGCTTCTGTTCGATGCCGAAGAAGCTTTCGCCCACCGACAGGATGTGGATGGTCTCCGACTGCTGCGCCAGCTTCATGCCGAAGAACTCCTGGTAGAATTTGGAGGTCTTCTGCAGGTTGGGCACGCGCACCGTGACATGGTTCAAGCTGATCGCCTTGAGGCTGGGCGCGGCCAGCGCTGGCGTTGCCAAGCCGGCCGGAACGGCTGCTGCGGCGACCACTCCCGTCAAGGTCGCGGCAAGTTGGCGGCGGGTCAGTGTCCCGCGTTCGAAATCGGTCAGCATCTTTTCGATCATGATTTGCATGGCGGTTCCCCAATTTTTTCCGGGCGGGAGCATAGCTCAGCCGGAACCTGCGGAAAGCCAGGGCGGGACGGCCTTTTTTTGGGGCCGGATTGGTCCGATTTAATCCCTGGCCACATCTAGCCTCTGTACATGAGAATTAATCGCATCTATAGGAGGCCCATGCGTGTCCTGCGGGTACCCTTCCCAAGTGCTGTTGCTCCCATCCGGGCTGCCGTCGCCGGCGGACCCCAGCGGGAGGTGTGTGCCTGGTGGAAGTCGATCACGACCGGCAGGAACTATCCCCTACGAATGGACAAGCGCGCCCCATGAAACGACTTGTTCTTGCTTTTGCCTTGATTGCGATGCCTGTCGCGACGTCCGCCTGGGCCGATGACGCGATCGAGGTTCATCTGAAGAACCACAAATTCACGCCTTCGGTGATCAAGGTGAAGGCCAACAAGCCCAGCATGATCATCCTTCACAATGACGATGATACGGCGGATGAGTTCGACTCCTCCTCGCTCAAGATCGAGAAAGTCGTGCCCGGCAAGGACAAGGGCAACATCCGTGTGCGCGCGCTGGCGCCGGGCAAGTATCCGTTTATGGGCGAATATCATGCCGCCACCGCACAGGGAGTTGTGGTCGCCGAATGATCTCCGCGCTTATCATCGTCTTCCGTGAAGTGATCGAAGCCGGCCTGATTGTCGGCATCGTGCTGGCCGCCACCACCGGTGTGCCGGGACGCGAGCGCGCGGTGAGCATGGGGGTTTTGGCCGGTGTGCTGGGCGCCTGCCTGGTGGCGGCTTTTGCCGGCGAACTGGCCAGTCTCTTCCAAGGTTCGGGCCAGGAATTCTTCAATGCCGGCATCCTGCTCCTCGCGGTCGCCATGCTCACTTGGCACAATGTCTGGATGGCGAGCCATGGCCGGCAGATGGCGCGCGAATTGAAGGCAGCCGGCCATCAGGTGCGGACCGGCGAGCGCACTTTGGCTGCCTTGTCCGTCGTGGTGGGCGTGGCGGTGCTGCGCGAAGGCTCCGAGGTCGTGCTGTTTCTCTATGGCATCGCGGCCCAGGGTGGAACTTCGGCAACCGGCATGGTGGCGGGCGGCGCGGTGGGCCTCTTGGGCGGCGCGGCGGTCTCCGCATTGATGTATTTCGGGCTTCTCACGGTTCCCGCCGGCAAATTGTTCCAAGTGACCTCCTGGCTCATCACCCTGCTTGCGGCGGGCATGGCCGCCCAGGCGGTCCTGTTGCTGCAGAATGGCGGGTTGTTGGAAGTGTTAACCGGTACGGTCTGGGATACCTCATGGTTGATCCGCGACGACAGCATCACCGGCAAGCTGCTGCACACTTTGGTGGGCTATAGCGAGGCGCCCAATGGGGCACAGTTGCTCGCCTATGGCGCGACCATCGCCATGATCCTGGTCCTGATGCGCCTGGTGAATGCGCCCGCTGCCCGCGTCAAACACGCCTAGTCGGGCGGCTGTCGCCAACGCGCCTAAAATTGCAATTAAATTGCGCGGGTTCGGGAACGCAATGGTAAGAGGTGCGGGGTAGTTTGCATCCAGGGCACCCCGGAATCCGCCATGGAGCAATGCCATTCACCCCTCGCCGAAGCCGGCGCCGCAGACCCCAGCCGTATGCGGTTGCTGGAAGCGGCCCAGGCGATCGTCCTGCGGGGAAACAAGGAATTTTCCGTCGCGGAACTCTGCGCAGAAGCCGGCGTGGAGCGGGAAATATTTCACGACCATTTTGCCGGTAGGACCGCGCTGATGGCCGCCTTGATGCGAGACTATCCTTTTGGGGGGCCCGTTGGGGGCCCCGTCGCCGGGCCGGTACCTGGATCAGGGAGCGCGCCGCAGGCTGTAGCCGCCGCCACGCCCAAACCAGTCTCTAAGGCGGAGATCACGCCCGAGCCGTCCGTGACCACACCCGACGAATGGTTCGAGCGCCGCCTTAGGGTCTTTGAACGCGCTTTGACCTCGCTGGAAGCCAAGGCCGAAACCACGGCCCGTGAACAGGCGCGCGTCATTGCTGAACTGCAAGAGCGGCTAAAGGAGAATTCGCCGTTCGAATCCATGTCCGCGCCGTCGCAGGCCGACGCGCAGACCATGCCGGAAGCCGTATCCGCAGCCCTGCCTGAGATCGCACAGGTGCACAGTCTGGATCCGATTGTCGGGACCCCGGATGCGGTGCCGGAGACCACGCAGGCGGAGATGCCCCTGCTGGACGAGGTCTCTTTGAAGGAACCGGCGACCGAACAGCCGATGAGCGGGCCGCCCGCGGCGGAGTCCAAACCGCAAGAGTCAACATCCGAACCTGCCGCCCTCACCGGCCCGGTGATAGGCGATGCCTTGCCAGGCACGCACAATATTCCGGACCTCGAAGCCGTCCAACAGCCCAGGCCGCCCAAGGCCACTATGCGCATGCGCTTGATGGCGATCGCGGCGGCGCTGTTGGTGGCGGCGTTTCTGGGCGTCGGGTTCTTGCTGGGCCGCAATGTCCTGGATGTCAATGCGCAAGCGCGGACGCCCGACGGCGTGGCGCACAGGCAGATGGCTCAAACGACGTTACACAAGACGATGGCTTTGGCCGACGCGGGTGATGCCCGCGCCCAGGCACGGCTGGCGTTGGCGTATCTGCGCGGGCAGGGCTCCGCGAGAGACGCCGACGCCGCGTTGCTCTGGTGCATGTCGGCGGCGCGGGCCGGCAATCCGGTGGCGCAGTATCTGCTGGGCGCGCTCTATCAACAGGGCGACCATGTGGCGGCCGATCCGGCGCTGGCGATGAATTGGTTCTCGCGCGCGGCGGAAAAGGGCAATCTCAAGGCGATGCACAACCTCGCCATCGCTTATGCGCAAGGCCAGGGCACGGAGAAGGACGAGGCCAAGGCGGCGGAATGGTTCACCCGCGCGGCCGAGCGCGGCTATGTCGATTCCGCCTTCGACCTGGCGGTTCTGTATGAACGCGGCGAGGGCGTGCCGCAGGATTTGAAGCAGGCCCTGAAATGGTACGGCATCGCCGCACTTGCCGGCGATCGGCCCTCCAGGGAGCGGGCGGATTTCCTGCGCAGCCAGATGCAGGCGGCGGACATCAAGCTTGCCACCAATGCGGCGACGGCATTTGCCCCGCTGCCCGCGCTGGAAGAGGCCAACAGCCTCTAGTCGGCCCAAAACGGGCACAATCCGCGACAGCGGGTACATTCTGAAATCTGATGGAAATGGGGCGGTCACAAGCCGTCGCCATCCTGCGCGGGCAAGTTGCAGTCGGCCCGGCCGCGGTCTGCGCGGCGATATTGGGCCGGCCCAGCCATGGACGACGCGCCAGACGCCGAAGATCAACATCAAATCCGGACTCACGATTTTCGGGATCGTGTTCGCCATCGGCTATTCGGCCGTGGTGCTCACCAGCCACGCGGCCCTGTCCAACCTGAAGGTGGGCGGGCCGATCTATGACAAGATTTCGCAGGGCAAGGATCTGGTCGCCCACATCCTACCGCCACCGGATATTCACAAGTCAATTTCTCAGTTAGCTCTGGCTGTTTTCGTCGCCTTCGCGCAAGTCGTGATGCGCTGGGTGGCGGTTTCCCGCGTCATGCGCTGGGTGGCGGTTTCCCGCGTCGAGCAGTCGCTCCTGGCATAGCGTCTTGCGTGTCTCCGGGAATGTGAGGAAGACGCGGACCGATTCCAGGCCGCCGGTCCCAGATTGATCTGGTCCGGCGAAGTCAGCAGACCGATTGCCGCGCCGCCCAGACCGCCGATCAAGGCGCCGGTCCCCGCCGAGCCCGCCAGCGAACCGATGGCGGCGCCGGTGCCCGCGCCCAATATGCCGCCCGACAGGCCGCGGTCGCCGGGCGAAGTGCCGCATCCGGCGAGCATCACGGCGCTGAGGCCTAGAGCGAAGACGGTTTTGAT
>DATHLY010000426.1:0-4795 GCA_035487655.1 Rhizomicrobium sp.
CTTGTGGTCGAAGTTCAGCGCGCAGACCAAGTTTCTCATCTGCAACGTCTTCACGAAGCGCCCGTCCGCCGTATAGACCACGATGCGATATTGTTCGCGGTCGCCGATCCACACATCGCCATTGCTGGGATCGATGGCGAAACCGTGGGTGGAGTCGAACTTGCCCTGCCCCACTTCATTGCCGAAAAACTGGCCGACGAATTTGCCGTCCTTGGTCAGGTGAAGGACGCGCGCCACGCCTTCCTGGTTGGCGGGATCGGGGCTGTCCACGTCATTGGGGCTTTCATTGGCATGGCCTTCAGCGATGTAGAGATCGCCGCCCGGCGCAAACGCCACCATCACCGGCTGCCACAGCAGATGCTGGTTCCTGGCTTCCACCCAGTCGCCGCGCTTGCCCTTTTCGCCGATGGTCATCAGCAGCTTGCCGTCGGGCGACAGCTTCATCACCGTCGCCTGGCCATTGTCGGTGATCCAGACATTGTCGTCCTTGTCCACCGCCATGCCATGGGCCTTGTCCTGGTGACCGATTACGCTTTCGGGCACTTCCAGCATCAGCTTGTGATTGGGATCGAATTTCATCAGCTGCACCACGCCGGCGGGCGAGCGCTTGAACACCCACAGATAGCCCTTGGAATCCAACGCCACCGACGGCACGCCGCCAATGCCCTTGGGGACCACATAGGGATAGGAGAATTTGTAGCCCATATTCTGGTCCCACTGGACGCGGGCCAGTTCGCCGCGGGCAAAGCCGCCCTTGCGGCCGCAGACAAGGGAATGGCTGCACTGCGGACCACCCTGGCCGCCCGGCACCCGCGCAGCGCCGCCCATCATCGCGCGGCGCTCTTCGCGCGGGATCACATGAACAGTTCCATCAGTATCCACCAGCGTGAAGCCGGTGGGATCCGGGAAGGACGGCCCCAAATGCCAGCCAGCCACGCCGCCTTTCGCGGGCTCGCTTCGGATTGCCAGCCTGCTGGCTTGGCTGAAGGCCGTGCTGGTCATCAGGCCGAGCGCCAGCGCGGTGAGCGCGAAATACTGCTTTTTCATCGAAGGGTCCCTGGATTTTTGTTTGACGCGACGATGCGCGTGGGCGGCATCACCCGTCAACCAGATTCGCTTGCTTTTGCCGCCATCCGTCACGGGCGGTTTTATCTTTTGAACCCCCTCCGGCCATGGCCCTAGCGGATGGGTGAAAAGCGGTCCGCCGGAGGCAGACGAAATGGTCCAGTGGACCATTTCGAGCGATGAACGCCGCGAGCTTGGGCGAGCGGCCGGACCGCTCGGCGGAGTGAGGCCGATTAGCGAAAGGTCCAGTGGACCTTTCGCCGGCCGAACGTCGCTCGAGTTTCCTGGATGCCGCGGCCGGTGCTTAGGGCGCAAAACCATCCGGCGCCAACTCAAAATGCTCGAACTCGAACCCCGGCGCCACCGTGCAACCGACCAGCGTATAGTCGCCCAGGCTTTTGGCGGACTGCCAGCTGTTGGCTGGCACCACCACTTGCGGCGCATGGGCTTCGTCCAGATTCGAACCCAACACATAGGTGTCTTTGCCGATGCGCAGCTCCAGCGGCGCGCCGCGATAGAAATGCCAGACTTCGGCCGCGTCCACGCGATGCCAGCGCGACACCTCGCCAGCCTTGAGCAGGAAATAGATCGCAGTGGAATAAGCGCGGCCGTCGGAACCGCCAACATCGCGAAACGTCTCGCGGAAATATCCGCCTTCCGGATGCGGCTCCAAGTTCAGCAGCGCGATGATGCGGTCGACCTCGGGCATGATGGCTCAGGCCGCGGGCCGCCAGACGCACTGTCCGCGCGACGCCATCACCGCCATGGCGCCCACGACGGCGCGCGCATCATGCAGCGCGTTATGGGTCTGCCCCGCGAATGGTACGCCCAGGGCGGGTGCGAGATCGCAGGAATGCATCCCGCGCGGATCCAAGCCCAAGGCCGCAAACCAGCCGCGCAAATCGTAGAAGACCGGCAAGGCGCGCGCCTCGCCCATGCCATAAAGACGGAAATTGTCTTCCAGCACGCGCTGGTCCTGACCGAAAGCCGCGATGGGGCCTTCCGCCGTGAAATCCAGAAAGCGTTGATACGCGACGGCGAAATCCACGCCCTGTCGTTCGACCTTCTCATTGGTGATGCCGGTGAGCTTTTCGAAATAGGGTGAAAGGACCGTATTGATGCGCGGGCGCACCAGCATGTCGAACTCGCCCAGCACCGCAAAACTGTCGGCGTCGAGCTTTATCGCACCAATCTGCACCACTTCCCTGAACTCGCCCGGCGCGAGCCAACACCGCGCCATCGAACACTCCCAGGCGGTATATTCCAGGTCGAAGACGGTGATCGTGGGTGACGTCAAACGCGGGCCCCGACTGTCCGAACCGGCACGAATCATCTAATGTTCTCCATTAATATATTGTTAAGCATGATTTTCCAGCGCCCGCTCGCAAAGACGTTTCATGTCCCGCATCGATTATCGCGCGGCTGATCCTGCCCGCGCCGCAGCGGCAGGGCCGGGCCTGCTCGCCGCCATCATCCTCAAGGACGAAATGGGCGCCATTGGCTTTGGCGCGCCCGTGACTCTTTTGACCGCAGTGGCTGTGTCATGGAATGGGCGACCGCAAGGGGCAGGAACCGGCGCCGCGATCCTGATTGCCGGCGCGATGATTGCCGGGCTTGCGATGTTGCAGTGCGCCATCCTGCGGCGGCGACCGCCGGACTTGCACTGACAGGGCTTGCACAAGACCGTTTGCCAGCGCATCTGTCGCCTGGCCGTCACCGCGACCGCTATACTGTACCGGCCCAATCCGCGTTCTTCGCCTTGAGAGGCTCCCATGACCGTGATGAGCGCTATCCGTTCTGCAGAGACCGAAGAAGCCAAAAGCGCCGCCGATCGCGTCGCCCATGCCCGCGCGCTGCTGCCCCAGGATGACGCGCTTTTCCGTTTCTTCGACGCGCTTTATGCCAGCGCCGTTGCGGATGACATCTTGCGGGCCCGTCCCGACCAGCTGGCGGCGCTGGCGGTCATGCTGAATGGCGAAGCCCTCAAACGCGGCCAAGTGGTCGACAAGGGCGCAAGCCATGTCGTGGCTTTGGACTGGAGCCACGAAACCGTGCTGCTGAGCATCAATGACGACCGGCCCTTCCTGTTCGACTCCGCGCTGGCGGCCGCGATGGCGGCGGGCGCGCGCATCCGAGCCGCTTTTCATCCCATCCTCGATCTAAACGGCGCCAAGACCAGCGTGATCGCCTTGGTGTGCGATGCACTTGGCGGCGACGCGCGGCAAAAAGCCATCGAGTTGCTGCGCGAAGCTTTTGCGCAAGGAGCGCTGGCGGTGCGCGACTGGAAGGCGATGCTGGCGCGGCTGGCGGCGGCGCGCACCGATCTGGCGCGCCACCCGCCGCACGTCGCAGGCACCGCGACCGACATCGGCGAGGATATCGCATTCCTGGACTGGCTAGCGGACAATCATTTCACCTTCTTGGGCGCGCGCGACTATGTGCTGGGCAAGGATGGCGCCAATGGCATGCTGGAGCCCGTCAAAGGCAGCGGTTTGGGCGCCTTGTCCGACGAAGCCGCTCGTGTGATCCGGCGCGGCGGCGAACGCGCCGGGCTGACGGCGGAAGTGCGCGCCTTCCTGGATGCGCCCGATCCCATCATCGTCACCAAAAGCGCGACCCGCAGCCAGGTACACCGCCGCGCCCATATGGACTATGTCGGGATCAAGACGTTCGATTCCAATGGCGCCTTTGCCGGCGAACGCCGCTTTGTCGGCCTGTTCACTTCCAATGCCTATTCCGCCCAGGCCCGCACCATTCCGCTGTTACGCCGCAAGATCGAGACGGTGATGAAACAAGCGGGCCTGGCGCCGTCCAGCCATGACGGCAAGGCGCTGGCCCATATCCTGGACACCTTCGCCCGCGACGAGCTGTTCCAGGTTTCGGCCGACGAACTGCATGTGATCGCCACCGGCATCCTGCATATGGGCGGGCTGCCGCGCCTGAAGCTGTTCCTGCGCTTCGACCGCTTCGACCGATATGTATCCGCGCTGCTTTTGGCGCCGCGCGACCAGATCAATGCCAAGCTTCAGGCCGACATCCATGCGCTTTTGGCAAAGGCCTTCAATGGCCGCACCTCGGCGGTCGAAGTGGCGGTGGACGACAGCGCCCTGATGCGGCTGTATTACATTATCGGCCGCAATGACGGGCCCTTACCCAAGGCGGATGTACGCGCCCTGGAGCGCGAGATCCTGGCCTTGGTCACCAGCTGGGAAGACCATTTGGCCGACGCCATGTGCGCCGCCTATGGCCGAAGCGAAGGTCATGCCAAGCTCTCGGCGCTCGCCCCGCGTTTTTCTCCCGGCTATCGCGGCCTCTTCTCGGCCCGAGAGGGCGCGCGGGACCTGAGCGTCCTGGAAGAACTTGCCGCCGCCAAGGACGGATTTTTCCTGCGCGCCCATGTGTGGCGGCGCGAAGGCGATGCCGCGGCAGCCTTGCGGCTCAAGCTCTACGTGCTGGGCGAGGTGCTGCCGCTCTCAGCCTCGTTGCCGGTGTTCGAGAATCTGGGGCTGAAGGTCATCTCGGAGGATTCCTTCCCCGTCTCCTTCAATCGCGATGGCGGCTGGCGGCAGGAAGCCGTGATCCTGGACTTCGCCATGGAGCGCGCCGACGGTCTGCCGGTCGCCCTGGACGAGGTGCGCGCGCCCTTGGAGGACGCCTTCCATGCCGTCCTGAGAGAAGAGGCGGAAAGCGATGGATTCAACCGATTGGTGATCGGCGCGAGCCTGGATTG